>JALZCA010000223.1 GCA_030863285.1 Actinomycetota bacterium
GTGGAGATCGGCGGCGAGTTCCGCATCCCCGAGGTGATGGCGCTCGCCGGAGCGCGCCTCGTGGAGGTCGGGACGACGAACCGAACACGGCTCGCCGATTACGAAAAGGCGATAACCCCCGATACGAAGGCCATCCTCAAGGTCCACCCGTCGAACTACCGCATGATCGGCTTCACCTCGTCGGTTCCGTCCAAGGACCTCGCACGCCTGGCGCGCGGGCGCGGGCTTGCGTTCGTCAACGACCTGGGCTCCGGTCTGGTCGCGGCGCCGACGGAGCCCCCGTGGACGCGCGAGGAGCCCCGCGTCACGGACGCGGTCGCCGAGGGAGCCGATGTCGTGACGTTCTCGGGGGACAAGCTCCTCGGTGGGCCCCAAGCCGGACTGATCGTGGGCCGAGCCGCGGCGCTCGCCAAGCTCGCCCACCACGCGCTCATCCGGGCCCTGCGAGTCGACAAGATGTCGCTCGCCGCTCTCGAGGCGACTCTCGATCTCTACCTGCGAGGGAGCGCCGAGGAGCTGCCGCTGTGGGCGATGGCAACCGCCCCCGCTCACGAGATCCAGAGACGGGCCGAGGCAATGGCAAGCGGCATCCGCGAGCGCGTCGCCGAGAGCGTCGCCGTCGACGTGGTCGCCAGCGCGTCGCTTACCGGCGGCGGCTCGCTTCCGGGCACCACGATCGGCTCGTTCGCGGTCACGCTGAACGACGCGGACAAAACGGCTGCAGAGCTGGAACGGAGGCTGAGGCGCGCGGACCCCCCCGTGATAGCGCTCGTCGAGGACGGGCGCGTCCTGCTGGACCTCCGCACCGTGCAATCGGCCGACGACGAGGCCCTCGCGGACCTCGTCGCCGCCGTTATCAACTCTCGGGGTTAGCCGTTCTCGAACCTTTCCGCCCGTACTTGATGACGTTGTTGAGGATCTGCCCACCGGCGACGGTCACCCCGTAGTCGGCGAGGCCGTAGAAATGGTCGTGCTTCTCGGTCTGCTTCGGGAGGATCGCTCCGAAGATCGCGACCGTCCCCTTGCCGACCTCGATGCGACCCAGTCCGACCCTGTCCTCCTCGTCGACGTAGCCGACGGTCTTGCCGCCCGCGCTCTCCCACGCGGCGCGGTCAACGGTCCAATGCGGGGCCGAGGCCGGCTCTGCGGGGTAGCCCAGCGGGACCTCGTAATAGGTCTGGCTCGCGGTCGTGTGCGTCCCCTTGACGTAGGGGTCTTGACGGTCCTCGATGTCGACGTGGCCGGCCTCGGAGAGAACCTTCTGGATCGCGCTCTTCTCGACGATGCCGAGGTTCAAGAGAAGCTTGACGCCCTTGTCGGTGAGGACGAGGTTCCCGCCCTTCTTGACCCACTTCTTCAACGCGCGCGTCGTCGCGCCGCGGCCGATCCGTCGACCCTTCGGGTCACGAGGGTAAGGCCGCTGCGTGATGACGAGAGTCTTCAGCCCGTCGAGCCCGTTTTTCTTGACGCTCGCCGACAGGACGCGCTTCAAAGGCCGCTTGGCGAAATCCGAAAGGTCGCGGAAGTACTTCATGCGCGACACGTTGTAGGGCTTCGGGTCGTACCCCTTGGGTGGCGGGGGACCACCGTAGCCGTCCTTTGAAGTGACTCGCTTTGGGTCGAACAAGTAGCCGGTCTTCCCCAGGCGGAACGAGACGTTCACCTTCTTGTAAACGAGCGCCTCCACGATGAGCGTCTCGAGCTGACCGCGCACGGCCGCCACGTGAGCCTTCTCGAGCGGCTGCAGCCAGTTCCCCGAGGGGAATATGTGCGACGCGAAGTTCTCGACGTCGAGCTCGAGCGCCTTGTACTTCTGCGTGAAGTAATCGCCCATGAAGCCCGAGTCGTCATAGCCGACCACGTCGTAGCCGGTCGCGTACTCGGCCGGTTGCATGGCGCCGACGTTCTTGCTGATGTCGCCCAGCTCGACGCCATCCTTGTCGAAATAGCGGGCGATGTTCGACTTCATGTGACGCGCGAACCTTTCCTCCTGGGCCTGTTCACGCGGGTTCCACTCGCCGGCCGGATACATGATGTCGGCAAAGGAGTTGTTCGGCGACGTGATCTGACCGTGGATGTCGGTCGCCGCCACCGGATCGATGCGCTTCATGAACCTGTGCCAAGCCTTTGACTCGGGCTCGGACAACGGCGAGTACTCAGTCTCCGTCCATCCCATCGTGGGGAACTCGCGGTTGAGGTCGACGCCGTTGCCGTTACCGCGCGTATAGACGTTGCCGTTCTCGTTGTCGCCGTCTTCCCAACCATCCGGGTTGATGCTCGCGAAGTAGACGTGGACCTTTCTGAGCACGCGCCGGACGGGGATCCCCACCGAGTCCTTTTGTCTTCCGTTCCGCAATTTGTGATCGGGGTCGTTGGAGGCCCAGTTCGCAAGGTCCTCCATGTAACGAACGCCGCCCTCGAGCCCCGCCCGCTCGGTGCCGTGTGCCGAAAGCGAAGCGACGACCGGGATCTTCCGGCGCTCGGGCACGTTGAAGTTGGTGATCTCGACGACCCAGATGTCGAACCCGTTGACCGACTTCGCATCCTCGTCGTTGAGAAGGTCCGCCAGTGTGCTGACCTTGACGAACTTCGGGTGCTCCTCTTCCAGCGCGAGTATCCCGGCCGGGTACTCGTCGTCGTTGTGCTGGACGAAGTCGACGGAGTCATCGGGCTCGGGGAAGATGCGCCCTCCGCACAGCGCCCTGGGCTCGTCGTCACAGACGGGCGTGGCGTGGGCGGGCAACACGGCCGAGAGCAAGCCGAGGAGCGCGAACAGGCTCGCGGCTCGCAGCGAGAGCAGGCGTCTCATACGCACGAATTCACCTCGTGTGGTTTGGGGGCTTTTGTCCTACGGTTCGGCGCCTCTTTCACCAGTCCTGCCGAGCGCCGGGTCACCTCAAGCGAGGGGCGTGTCCTCCAACTTCTCCTTGAGCTCGTGGACCGACTCGAACACCATCGCGGCCCCCGCGTCGCGCAGCTCCTTGTCGGAGAACCCCCCGGTGAGCAAGGCAACGGTCTTGACGCCGGCGCGATCGGCCGCCTCGACGTCGAAGGTGGAGTCGCCCACCATCACTCCTTCGTCGCCCTCGCCCTTTTCGAGGGCGGCGTGAACGAGATCTGGATGCGGCTTGGTCGACTCGACGTCCGCGGACGTCGTCCAGCCGTCGACGATCTCTCGCGCGTCGAGGAGATCGAGGTAGTGGTCGACCTCCTCGTCTTTGGCCGAGCTCGCGAGAATCACCGAGTGCCCCTTTTCCTTGAGCGCGACGATGAGCTCCCGGGCGCCTTCCATCGGCTCGACCTCTCCGATCAACTCCGCGTAGCGCTCCTTCTCCGCGGCGCGGATGGCGTCGCCGATCTCTTCTGCCTTCTCCTCGCCGATGAGGGCCGGGACCAGCTGGTCGCCGCCCATCCCCTGGTGGCGGTGGATGCGCCAGGTAGGCAGAACGATCCCGTTCTCGCGGAAGGCGCGGTACCACGCGATCGCGTGCTGGTAGTTCGTGTCGACGAGCGTTCCGTCGATATCGAGGATCGCTATTGCGGGCATGGAAGGCGGCGTACCCCGCAGCGTCGTCGGCAAACGACATGCCGGAGAATCGTGTCATGCACGTCGTAGGAACCGCGGGTCACGTCGACCACGGCAAGTCGACGCTCGTCGAACGCCTCACGGGGATCGACCCCGATCGCTTCGCCGAGGAGAAGCGACGCGGCCTCACGATCGACCTCGGTTTTGCATGGCTTACGACGCCGTCCGGAAAAGAGGTCGGGATCATCGACGTCCCGGGACACGAGCGGTTCATCAAGAACATGCTCGCGGGGGCCGGGGGCATCTCCGTGTGCGTGTTCGTGGTCGCGGCGAACGAAGGGTGGATGCCTCAATCGGCCGAGCACCTCGCGGTCCTGGACATCCTCGGGATCGAGCACGGAGTCGTCGCGCTCACCAAGTCGGACGCAGTCGACGCCGCTACCCTCGCCTCGGTCACCGAAGAGGTATCCGAGCACCTCGTGGGAACCGCGCTCGCGTCCGCCGAGATCGTCGCGTGCTCGGCGAAGGACGGCACGGGACTGGATGCGCTTCTCGCCGCGCTGGATCGCGTCTTGGAGACCGCGCCGCGCCCGGTCGACGCCGGCCGGCCACGGCTGTGGATCGATCGCGCCTTCACGATCTCGGGAGCGGGCACGGTCGTGACGGGGACGCTTGCCGAAGGGTCGCTGCAGGTAGGTGACCCCGTGATCGTCTCGCCCGTAGAGCGCGCTGCCCGAGTCCGGTCGATCCAGACCCACAAGCGTCGCGTCGACAAGGCGGCGCCGGGACAGCGGGTCGCCCTGAACCTCGTCGGCGTCGACCGCTCGGACGCGCATCGCGGTCGCGCCGTCGTTCGTCCCCACACGTGGCGAGCGACGTCGTCGATCGACGCCCTCGTCAGGGTGCTGCCCGCAGACGTGAGCGGAGTAACTCACGACCTGCGCGAGAAAGGCGCTCACCTTCTCTACGCGGGCACCGCGGAGACGCCCGTGCGGATGTCGCTGCTCGAGGGGCCGATCCGCTCCGGCGACGAGGGCCTGGCTCGCATATGGCTGCGCGAGCCGCTCCCGTTGGCGCGCGGGGACAGGTTCGTCTTGCGCGACGTCGGGCGAGTGCTCACGTTCGGCGGGGGCCGCGTGATCGATCCCTTCCCAAGCGCGCGCCGCCCCACGCGACCAGAGCACATCGTGCTGCTGCGGCGTCTGTCGGCCTCGACCCCCGAGGAGGCGCTGGGGGCCCTGGCGGACGCCGAGGGCCTGCTAGACCGCGCCGACGCGGCTGCGCGCGCCGGAATCGATGCAATACCCGAGGACGTTTTCGTCATCGGCGACCGGATTGCATCGCCGGCATGGCTCACGGCCATGAGCGGCCGCGTCCTGCAAGAGCTCGAGCGGTGGCACCGCGAGCACCCGCTCGAACCCGGGATGCCGCGCGAGAAGCTACGGGCCCTCATCGATATCGACCCGCGCCTCTTCGACGATCTGGTAGCTCGGATCGGCGAAGTCGCCGCGCAAGCAGATGTCGTGCGGTTGTCGACGTTCGCCGTGCGCCTGGATCCCGATCAGGAGAACAAGCGGCGACGCGTCCTAGAAGAGGTCGACGCCGGCGCGTTCTCTCCTCCCACGCGCGCCGACCTACGGGCAGACGAGGGATTGGTGCGCGCTCTCGTCGACGCCGGAGACCTCGTTGCGGTCGGCGACTTCTACTTGACGAGAGCGCGCGCTGAAGAAGCCCAGGCGCGCGTGCGCGCGGCCATCTCGGAGTCCGGACCGATGACGGTGGCGCAAATCCGCGACCTCCTCGGGACGACGCGCAAGTACGCGGTCCCGTTGTGCGAATGGCTCGACGCGATCGGAGTCACCCGGCGCCAAGGCGATGTCCGGACTCTTGCGACGTCCGCGCGCTGACGGTTACTCGCCAGGCAGACGGTCTCCCTGGACGACCGTTCCGCCGACCAGGTCCGCGTCGGGAAGGGGGGCCGGGTGCCCGCTCTTCATCTCCTCGACGAGGGCATCGACGACGCCGCTTAGATCCTTGTGCCTGGCGAACGCCTCGCGCTGTCGCGTCGCGGACGTCCCGCGCTCGAGGATGTCGTTGACGCGATTGAGGTCGTCGAGACACCCGAGTCGCTCGGCGACCGGACACAACGTCTCGACGAGGTCTCCGATCGAACGGCGCAGCGACATCAGGTTTCCTTCCTCGTCGCGGATGATCTCCGCATCGAGCCCGTAGCGGGCGGCTCTCCATTTGTTGTCGCGGATCGTCCACGCCTTGTGCATCGGGACCTCCAATCCCGCGTTGTAACGATCGGAGAGCCATACGACGAGCGACTGTGCGAGCGCGGTCATCGCGCACGTCTCGTCCATCGTCGGGATCCCGTCGCAGATGCGCAGCTCCAACGTCCCGAAGCCCGGATGAGGCCGGATGTCCCACCAGACCTCCCGAATACTGCGAACGGTCCCGGCCCCGATCAACGTCCGCATGAACCGCTGGAACTGTCCCCAGTTCTCCATCATGTACGGGAGGCCCGCGGTCGGAAGCGACTCGAAGATCTTCGAACGCGTGGATGCGAGCCCCGTGTCCCGCCCCATCCAGAAAGGACTCGAAGAGGACAGCGCAAGGAAGTGCGGGATGTAGGTCCCGAGGCTGTTGGCCACCGCGATCGCCTCTTCGCCCGACCGCAAACCGACGTGCGTGTGCACCCCGAAGATGAGAAGCCGCCGGGCGGTCCACTGGCAATCCTCGATCAGCCGGTGATAGCGGGGATCGGGGGAGACGGTTTGGTCGCTCCACGAAGAGAACGGGTGCGTGCCGGTGCACAGAATGCGATAACCCTGGCCCTCCGCCACCTCGATGAGTCGTTCGACCTTCCCCGAGAGGTCCTCTCGCACGTTCTTCACGGTCGTGCACACGTCGGTGATGACCTCGATCGTGCACTCGAGCAACTCGTGTTTGTAGGCGGTCGGGTCGTCGAGGTCTGCGAGGATCTTCGTCGCCGCCGTGTCGGTGGCAAGAGCGCCGGCCTCGTCGACGACCTGGACCTCGATCTCGACGCCGAGGGTCGGGCGATCCGACCCGTTGAAGACGATGTTCATGACTACCCCCCAGCCCTGGGCCGCGACCGATGGCCGCGCTCGACCTCGCCGATGCTACGGCAAAGGAGCCGCACGGGCCCTGCGACGTCCGATCACGTAGACGACCGCGAGTCCCGCCGCGATGACGCCCGCGCCGACCACGCCGGGCCCGGAGGGGATGGCCAGAAGCAGAGGCACGAGTCCGCCGAGGACCCAGGCGAGCTGCAACAGAGATTCGTAGCGCGCGAAGGCAAAGCCGCGTCCGGCCTCGGACGTCCCACGCTGCACCAGTGAATCGAAAGCGACCTTCGCAGCGCCCGACGCCGCGCCGAAAACGAACACGAGCACTGCAGCGGACTGGACCGAAAACCAGTTGCCGACCAAGACGCCCGCCAGCGCGGCGATCGACATCGACGTGAACAACATGCCCTCCTCCTTCAGCCCCCGCCGCATGCGGGGAGCGAGAAAGGCTCCGAACAGAGTGCCGATTGCCGCCGACGCGATAAGCAGCCCCAACCCCACCACGCCCTCGTCTTCTCGTCGCAGGGCGAACGCGAGGTGGAAGACGAGGAAGCCGACCAGCAAGCGCATCCCGGCCGCCATCACCACGGCCTGACGAAACGACATCGAACGCAGAGCGCGACGCGCGTCGAGTTGCTCGTCGATCGGCCGGCGCCCGCGCGGTGCGGGAAGACGCAGAGCGGGGATCACCCCGGCGCAGTAGACGACCGCTGTCAGCAAGAGCTCCACGCGCGGGCTTATCCATCGAGCCAGAACGACTCCGGGAACCACGGCCACGATGCCCGCGAGCGCTCCGACCTTCGACAGGGCCGCGTTTGCGTCGACGAGGGAGCGGTCGTCCGGCGTCAACGACGGCAAGAGGGCTCCGCGAACGACGAGGGCCGCGCGAGACAACACGAGGATCCCGAACGCGAGCGGGAAGAGGAGGGCGGAGTCCAGGCGCGACGCAAGAAGCCATGCAAGCGTGCCGCGCCCCAATGCGGAGACCACGATCGCAAGCCGCATGCTCCCCCTATGCCGGTCGAGCAAGCGCGACAAGAAGGGCGCCACGACGGCAAACGGCGCGACCGTCAGCCCCAGGTACAGTGCCACGCGCCCTCGCGCCTCGGCTTCGGGCACCGAGAAGAACAGCGACCCCGCCAGCGCTATGGCGATCAGCGCATCACCGGCGGCCCCCGTCGCGTGAAAAGCAAGGAAGCGCCCGAGGGCCGGCGTCGTGGCCTGAGCGCGCGCCCGGCGGACGGCCCGGCGCGCCGCGATCCGAAGGAGCGGCTCCTCGTCTGTAGGCGGACGTTCGGACATCACAGCGAGCGTAGCGACCCTGCAGCGGGTCGAGCCGTAACCGGCAGGAGTCGCGCCCTGCGAGAAGAACCATTGCGGTGAGGGTTCTCAGCAGGATCTGACTACGTGCCACATAAACGGACAAACCGGACAACGAGGAGACGCCGGATGCGACGCCACAGGACCATTGCCGTAGCACTGACGGCTGCCGTCGTCGCTACAGGTCTGCTGGCGGTGCCGAGCACGCCGGCTGCGGCCGCGCGGGCCTACGACATCAAAACCGAGCACCACATCGTGAAGACCAAGTACGGGAAGATCTTCGTCGAGGTCGCACGCCCGGTAAGGGGAAACAAGTCGATCAAGGGGCCGGCGATCTTCACTTACTCGCCGTACTCCGTGCTCGGCCGCACCGAGGGGGACGCCGACCGGTGGGTGCCGCAGGGCTACGTGCGCGTCTTTGCCGACGTCGTCGGAACCGGCAACTCCGGCGGTTGCTACGACTACGGCGGCAAGCGCGAGAAGCGAACGGCCTACGAGCTGGTCGAGTGGATCGCCCGTCAGAAGTGGTCCACCGGCAAGGTCGGCATGATCGGCGGTTCCTACGAGGGAACGACGGCGACCGCGGCCGCGGTCACAAGGCCGCCGCACCTCACCACGATCGTTCCCGAGGCCGCGATCTCGCGCTGGTACGGCTACGCCTACTCGGGTGGGATCCGTTACCTCTACAACAATGAATCGCTCGGACACGAGGGAGCGTCGGCGGCCGACGACCAGGGCTTCGACACTCCTGCGGCGTTCGACTTCGGCCTCGCCGTACCGCCCCCGATCGACGTCACCGGTGACGACTGGATCGGCCGCGTTCAAGACGCGATCACGCCGTGCGACGAGATCAAGCACACACAACACGGTTACGACGACACGCCCGACTACGACAGGTTCTGGCGTGAGCGCGACTACCTCAGGGACGCGGACAAGATAAGGATCCCCGTTCTCGTTGCGCACAACTGGGGCGACTGGAACGTCAAGCAGGAAGAGGCGATCAACCTCTTCAAGGCGCTGCGTAACTCGCGCGACCGCAAGCTGTTCATGGGTAGCCGCTGGGACGATCACGGCGTCCCCGCCGGAGGACCGGAGGGACTGTCGTTCGACAGCGTCGTGCAGCGTTGGTTCGACCACTACCTGATGGGCAAGAAGAACGGCATCCAGAACATGCCCGACGTGATCAGCCAGACCGCCGACTACGACGGCCGCGGCGCGTACAACGCCGGTCGCTGGCCCAACACCAAGGCGATCTCGCTCATCGCGCAGGAAACCCCGAAGACGAGCCCGTCCGACTACCAGTGGAAGCTCCTGCCGCAAAACCCGACGTTCGGGGGTTTCAGGGCCCCGCAACCCGCTCTGTTCCCGTCGACGAACATCAACACCGAAACGCACGCCGCGCATCACGCCCGTCAGAACCACGATTGGTTCTGGTTCGAAACGCCGCGCCTCGCGCGCAACACCCGCATCTTCGGATCGATCAAGGTGAAGATCTACTCGACCGTTCAGCGGCGCTGGGTCACTTACACGCCCAGCATTATCGACGTCGACCCCAGCGCTCACGTCAACGTCGGATCGGTCCACGTCGGCTCGACCGACAAGAACGGACTGGTCGGCGTGACGCGCGGCTGGCTCGACTCTCGCTATCGCAATGGACTGTCGAAGAGGGTCCCGGTCAAACCGGGTAACCCCTTCTCGATGACGGTTGTCACGAAGCCACAGGACTACACGTTCAAGAAGGGCCACATCATCGGATTGAGCATCCAGACCGAGATCAACGAATGGTCGGTTCCCAAGCCTTATCCGGGGTGCGAGACCGTGAGCGACCAGTGTCCTTTCGTCCGCGTGAACTGGGAAGGCGGCAAGACCCGCTTGATCCTCCCGGTCGTTAACGCGCCGAAGAGGCCGGCGCTGCTCTTCAACCAGGGACATCACCACCACTAGCCATGCAGAGGACCACGCGACTAGCTCTGACGGCGATCATTGCGGCAACAGCCGCTCTGTTCCCCGCGCCGGCGGCTTCGGCGGGGGCGTGCGCGCGAGACGCAATGGAGTACGTGACGCCGGTGACGTTCCACGTCGCGATCGGCAAGTTCAAGAAGGCGTACAAAGTCGGTGACACCGTCCCGGTGAAGGTCACCGTCACGCGCCCGGCCGAGGAGGATCCCGCGGGCCTCGGCGTGGCGTTCGAGCGGCCGGCGACACAGCCCGCAGCGGAAGTCAACGTCGGCGTCGGCCTCAGCGTGGGCCGGGTGTTCCTGCCCGGATACGGGCGAACCAACGAACAGGGGAAGGCCACGGTATCGGTCGAGCTCGAGCGCTACGTGCGTCCCGCAACGGCGCACGTGCGCGCCTTCGCCTACAAGGAGGTTCTGAACACGACCTGCCTCACGGTCGAGGAGCAGGGCTTCCGGGACGTCCCGAAGGCCTTCAAGGTCACCCGCTAGCCCCCAGCGGCTAGTCGCAATTGACAATCGTTTTCGATAAGCGCTAGCCTCGGCCCATGGCCGACAAGGTCGTGTGGTTTCAGGCGCTGACCGCGGTGGGGGTCCTGAGCGGCCTCTCGCTGATCGGCGCGGTCACGCTCGTTCTGGCGCCCGCGCTGCTGAACCGCGTCCTCGTCGTCTTGATCGCGTTCGCCGCCGGCGCCCTGTTGGGCGACGCGCTCATCCACCTCCTGCCCGAGCTCGCCGAGTCGAAGCGGGGGTTCGACCTCACCGCGTCGCTCGCGGTCCTGGGCGGGATCACGGGGTTCTTCTTGCTCGAGAAGGTCCTCCACTGGCACCACGCGCACTTCCCCAGTGAGGAGGTCGTCCATCCCGTGGCGGTCTCGAACCTCGTCGGCGACGTGCTCCATAACTTCGTCGACGGCGCAATCGTGGCCGGGTCGTTCCTCGTCTCCGCCCCGCTCGGCTTTGCGACGACGACCGCCGTGGCGCTCCACGAGATCCCGCAGGAGCTCGGCGACTTCGCCATCCTGGTACACGCCGGACTCAAACCCCGGCGCGCGCTTCTCCTGAACTTCCTCACGGGCCTTGCGGCAATTGCCGGCGGAGTCACGACGCTGTTGCTGACGTCGGTCGGCGGTCTCGAGCATTTCCTCATCGCCTTTTCCGCCGGCGCCTTCATCTACATAGCGAGCACCGATCTCATCCCGGAGCTCCACAAGGAGCCCGAGCCCAAGAAGTCGCTCGTGCAAACCCTTGCGCTCATGGTGGGAATCGGGGTCATGACGGCACTGGCATTGGTGGAGTAGGGGTGTCGGAGCCAAGTCCCGGCAGGAACACGCGGCAGCGCGCGGCCCTCGTCGAGGCGCTGAGGGCTGCCGAGGGTTTCCGCACCGCTCAAGAGCTGCACGACGAGCTTCGGTCGAGCGGTTCGAGGATCGGGCTGACGACCGTTTACCGAAATCTCCAGGCGCTCGCCGACGGAGGAACGGTCGACGCCTTACGCAACGCCGAAGGCGAGGCCATGTACCGGCTCTGCGCGACAGATGCGCACCACCATCATCTCGTCTGCCGTTCGTGCGGCACGTCCGTCGAGATCGCCAACGACGAACTCGAACGATGGGCCGACCGAACCGCGCGCGCACATGGATTCACTTCGGTGACGCATACCGCCGAGCTCTACGGCATCTGCGCGTCCTGCAACTTCCAGCCCTGACCGCGTACTCAGTCACGCATGCAGTGACTCAGGATGCACTCGGCCGGCGGGGCGGCGCTATTCCTTTGTGAAGGCCGACATGTCTTTGCCGAAGGCGGTCTCGAAGGGTTTGAGCAACTCGATCGGAATGGGAATGACGAGCGTCGAGTTCTTCTCCGCCGAAACGTCGGTAATCGTCTGCAGGTAACGCAACTGGTAAGCGATCGGGTGACGCGAGATGACCTCGGCGGCCTGCGCCAGTCGCTCCGACGCCTGGAACTCGCCTTCGGCGTTGATGATCTTGGCCCGGCGCTCACGTTCTGCCTCGGCCTGCTTGGCCATCGCCCGCTGCATCTCCTGAGGCAGGTCGACGTCTTTGATCTCGACGAGAGCGACCTTGACTCCCCACGGTTCGGTTAGCTCGTCGATGATGCGCTGGAGGTCGGCGTTAAGACGGTCGCGCTCGGTGAGGATCTCGTCGAGATCGCATTTCGAGAGGACCGCACGCAGCGTCGTCTGCGCTATCTGCGACGTCGCGAAGATGTAGTTCTGGATCTCGACCGTTGCCTTGACGGGCTGGAAGACCTGGAAGTAGACGACCGCGTCGACGCGGACGGTCACGTTGTCCTTGGTGATGACGTCTTGTGGCGGAACGCTGAGCGTGACTATCTGTAGGTTCACCTTCACCATGCGGTCGATGATCGGGATGATGAAGAACAGCCCCGGCCCCTTGGCGCCCTCGAGAACACGACCGAGGCGGAAGATGACGCCACGCTCGTACTCCTGCACGACGCGGATCGAGGCCGACATCAGGATCAAGATGAAGACGACCACGCCGCCTAGCACAGCTAGACCCATTACTCCTCCTTACTCAGGGCAAGTTCTTCTTCACCATCGTGCAGTGGCTCAACCAGAAGCACAAGGCCCTCGGTGGCCTTCACCTTCACGCGCGAACCCGCGGCAATCCCGGTTTCCATGGTGCGCGCGCGCCACAACGTCCCTTTCGTGAGGACGGTGCCCTCGGGAGCGATGTCTGTCTTCGCTTCCGCGGTCGCGCCGACGATGCCTTCCTCTCCCGTGATCGGCCGGCGCAAGCGGACTCGCAAGGCGGCGGTGAGAACCGACATGAAGAAGATCAGCGTCCCCACCACCGAGGCGCCGATCGCCCAGCCGCTGAGACGCAACTCGGGACTCGCGCCGGCGAACAGGAGGATCCCGCCGGCCACGAGCGCGACGACACCGCCGATCGTCCACGCGCCCATGCCGGCGGTCTGAAGGTCGGCGACGAAAAACGCTATCGCTATGCCGATGAGGGCCACGCCCGCCCAGTTCGTGGGAAGGATCGAAAGGCCATAGAAGGCGAGAAGCAACGAGACCGCGCCGAGGATCCCGGCGAGCCCGATCCCCGGGTTGTAGAGCTCGAAGATGATCCCGAAGATCCCCACGAGCAGAAGCAGGTAGGCGATCTCGGAGTCGGTGACGATGTGGAGCAGCCGCTGGAACGGGTTCATATCCTGAAAACGAACCGTCACCGATGGCGCCCCGGCGCTTTCGTCCCACGTCTCCAACACCGTCTCCGTCTCGTCGGCGACGGCGACCGTTGTGCCGTCCATCGACTCGAGCAGGCCGTCGAGCGACGACACGACTCCATTCACCACGTCGATGCGCTCCGCTTCGGTAGCCCCAAGCGCTGCCGCGTCGCGTACGGCCGATTCCGCCCATTCCGGGTTGCGATCTCGCTGTATGGCGAGCTCGCGGATGAACGCGGCGGCGTCGTTGATGACCTTCTCTTCGAGCGTGCCTCCGATGTCCGAGCCTCCGAGGTTCACGGGAGTGGCGGCCCCGATCTCGGTGGCGTCCGCCATGTAGGCAAGGTGGGCCGCGTAGGTTATGAACGTCCCCGCGGATGCCGCCCGCGCGCCGCGCGGCGCTACCCATACGACGACCGGGACCTCGGATTCGAGGATGTCGCGGACGATCTCGCGCATGGAGACGTCGAGGCCCCCGGGAGTGTCCAGCTGGATGACCGCGGCTTCCACACCGTCCTGCTCCGCGGCCGCCAAACGGTCCGAGAGGTAGTCCGCGGTGACCGGGTCGATGACGCCGTTGACCTCGATTAGGTCGAGCGTCGCCCCACCTTGCTGCGCGCCGGCGGGCGCAGCCAACGCGATCCCGATAACGACGAGCAACGCGCTCACCAGCAGGACGCGCAAACGGGCGTGCCGGATCGTCTGTGCCATACGGACATGGTCGCAGACCGACGCTCCAACTCGTTCCGTAGAACCACTCCCGGGTGGGCAGCGGCTAACCTGCGACGTGACCCGGCCCCCTCGACCGACCACGCGCATGCACACAGACGAGTTCCTCGAACCCAAGATCTTGATCGTCTCCGGAAAAGGCGGGGTCGGCAAGACGACGGTTTCGGCCGCTCTGGCTCTGGTGGCCGCCCGGCACGGCCGCAAGGTCTGCATCGCAGAGGTCGACCGCAAGGGAACGCTGCCGAAGCTCTTCGGCGGACGCGAGCTCACTTACGACCCGACCGAGCTGCTCCCTGATGTGTGGGGGCTGAACATCGTCCCCGAGGAGTCGCTGGCCGAGTACCTGCGGGTGCAGTACCACATGCGGCGGATCTCCAAGGTCTTCACCAGCACACACTTCGTCGACTACATCACGACCGCCGCGCCCGGACTCAAAGACATCTTGGTGCTGGGAAAGATCTGGTATCTCGAGCAGAACCGCAGCGGCGCGTCGCCGCAAGACTTCGACACGATCGTGGTCGACGCGCCCGCGGCCGGCCACATGCTCACTTTCTTTTCGGCCCCCACGGGCCTCGCGGACGCGGTGCGGGTGGGGCCGATCCGCCGTCAGTCGGAATGGCTGGTGGACATGCTGAGAGACCCGAAGAGGACGCGCGTCCACCTCGTCACCCTCGCCGAGGAGATGCCGGTGAGCGAGACGCTCGAGACCTCCGACGCGCTGGTGAACAAACTCGGGATGTCGCAAGGCGCGGTGTTCGCGAACTCGGTGTACTCGCCGCTCTTCACCCAAGAAGAAGAGGGACAACTAGACGAGCTGGACGGAAGTCGCCGATTCGAGAACATGCTCATCGAGTCGCGCGGCGTCGGCTTGTCGATCGACGGTGACGACCTCCGCGGGCTGATCCGCTACGCGCGGTTCTTGACGGCTCGCCGTCGCATCCAGGAACAGCACCTCAAACAACTGCGCCGCGGCGCGGGCCAGCCGGTGGTCAATTTGCCGTTTCTGTTCTCCGCGGGCCTCGCCCTTCCCGACATCGAGACGCTCGCGGACGTCATCGAGGAAAAAGTGGAGGACCTTTGAACCCTCTTCAGAGGATCACGGCCGACAAACAGATCATCGTTTGCGCGGGGGCCGGGGGAGTGGGCAAGACGACAACCGCTGCGGCGATCGCGCTGCGCGCCGCGATCGACGGAAAGAAGACCGCCGTTCTAACGATCGACCCGGCGCGACGACTGGCGTCGTCGTTGGGCCTCAAGGAGTTGTCGAACGAGCCAACGCGCGTGAACGCGCGCAAGTTCGCCACGCTGGGCGTCAAGCCCAAGGGGTCGCTCCACGCGATGATGCTCGACACGAAGACGACCTTCGACAAGGTCGTCATGCAATACGCCCCGACGCCCGAGCAGGCCGAGCGCATCCTCGCCAATCGGTTCTACCGGAACATCTCGGGGACGTTGTCGGGGACCCAGGAGTACATGGCGATGGAGAAGCTCTACGAGCTCCACGCCGACGGGAACTACGACCTGATCGTGATCGACACGCCCCCGACACGCAATGCCCTCGACTTCCTCGACGCGCCGAAGCGGATGACCGACTTCTTCGAGAGCAAGGTGCTGAGGTGGTTCTTGCTCCCCTACATGAAGGCCGGTGGTGGCTTCATGCGCGTGGCGAACGTCGCCGCGGCGACGTTCTTGCGGATCGTCAAACGCATCGTCGGGGGCGACGTCCTCCAGGACACGGCCGAGTTCTTTGCGAACCTCGAGGGGATGTACGACGGGTTCAAGCAGCGGGCCCGCGACGTCGCCTCGCTGCTCCAGTCCCCCGCAACGAGCTTCGTAGTGGTGACCTCTCCGGCCGAAGAGTCGGTCGCCGAAGCAACTTACTTCTCGTCTCGTCTGCACGAGGCGGGGCTGCCGTTCGGAGCCCTCGTCGTCAATCGCGTCCATCCGAGCTTGGAGATCGGGCCCCCTCCCCGGCCCCGACAGCTCGGCCGCCTCGAGAAAGGCGGTCCCGACGCACGCTTTCTTGCGAAGTTGCTCGACAACGGCGTGGCGTTCGCGCGCGTGGTGAGCCTGGAGGAGGGCAACCTCGAAGAACTAGCGCGCAAGGTCCCCCGCCACCTATGGGTGCGCGTGCCGTACCTAGAACAAGAGGCGGTCGACTTCGCCGGCCTTGGCGCGGTAGGCGACCAGCTGTACGGCTTGCAGGCGGATCACCAGCACAGCGCCGCCACCTAGCGATTAGGATCGACGTCAATGCTCGCAGCAAAGCTCATCGAAGGTCTCGTTTTCACTCTCACGATCGGCGCAGGCCTCTTCGCGCTGTTCTTGTTCGTCGACCTCCTTAGGCTCCGCAAGCGCGCCAACGGTCCGTTCTACAGAGGCGGGATGGGCCAGTGGACGTGGGCCGCGCACCGCATCACCGGCGTCGGTGTGGTCGCGTTCTTGTTCGGCCACATAGTCGATACCTTCGCGGTGGGCTTCGGCCCCGAGCTGTACAACGAGACGATCTCGCTCTACCAGCAGTGGTGGTTCAAGCCGTTCGAGGTCCTGCTCATCGGGGCGACGCTCTTTCATGCCCTCAACGGCTTGCGGATCATCCTGTTCGACTTCTGGCCGCGGCTCGCTCTCAAGCAGAGGGTCTTTGGCTACGTCGAGCTCGTTCTCTTTCTCGCGGCCTTCGCACCTCCCGCGTTCTTCATGCTGCGTTCCGCCTACGAGGGCTCTCCGCTCGCCTGATGGCTACGACGGAACGAGTCCAGGCCGACAGGTTCACTCCACTGATGGAGGAGCTGGCGCGCACGATCAGCAGGCACGGCATCGACTCGGGCGATGGGTCGGCGTCCAAGGGCTTGCTGCGCATCGAGAACGAGTTCTCGGTCAGGCGCGTGTTGCAGGCGTACTGGACCCCGTTCCAGGCAGACATACCGGGACGATCGATAGGGCTACACCTGGAGGTATCGGAGCCGCGCGTCCACTGGGCAGAGGGCTACATCACGCCGGATTCCGTCAACTGGGTCTTCACGTTCCGAGAGCGGCCGGACGGCGAGATCGAGCTCGCCTACTACGAGCAGTATCAGGATCCGTTCGATGCCATCAAGGGGTTCTTCAACCTGTCCTCGTGGTACGTGCTCACCGCCTGCGACCTGAAGTGGTCGGATGTGAACTACAAGCTGTCGGACGAGTTGCAATGGCCCGAGCACCTGCAGACGCTCGCCGAGGCAGAGACCGGCAAGGCGGTTCAGGAAGCCTTGAAGAAGTCCACGATCCTGTGGCTCCGCTACGACCTCGACGGGCGACAGATCACGATGCCGGTCTGGTTCTTGTACGACTCGAAGGCAAACAGGATCTACGTGTTGTCGGGCGAGCGCCAGCAGACGGTTCCGGGGGCCGAACGCATCCGCCAGGCGGACGTCATCTTGCGCTGGAAGGGGCGGAACGCCCAGGTGGCGGAGATCCCGGCGGACATCCGCGTGCTCGAGCACGGGCCGAACTGGGATGACGTCGCGGAGAAGATCGCCGAAAAGCGCCTCAACATCCCCGGCCTGCCCGAGGAGACGGCGCGGCGCTGGCGCGACGAGTGCGTGATCCTCGAGGTCGTCCTACAGCAGTGAGTGCGGGAGCGGGCGACGCTCCGGAGTCTTCAGGACTTCGCTAGCTGCAGGCGCCAGTCGCCGTTGACAGCCTTGCGGCGATAACCACGGCGTTCACGCTCGGTGAGGCCGCCCCAGATCCCGTGATCTATGGGTGCCTCCATCGCGTAGACGAGACATTCCTTCTGGACCGGACAGAGGCGACAGATGCGTTTCGCAACCTTGTGCTCGAGAGCGCCCGGCGCGAAGAAGATCTCCGGGTCGGTCTTGGAACACAGGGCTCCCGCCCGCCAATCCTGGTCGCTGCTGACCTGGGTAAGGGACATACCGTTGATACCTCCGACCTCCAGCTTCCGCCCTCTACTGTTCAATGAGACTAGTGGCGCCCCCCTCAAAATCCGATAGCCCGTTAGGACCTTTTCCCACCCTCCCGTAGGGCTACCTCGCTCGTAGTCCCTTCGGACTACTCCCTGGTTCAAAAGGATCACCGGCCGAGCGCGAGAATCTTCAGAGGATGCGCAAGCCACTCATGATCGCCTTCGTCGTCGTCCTTCTCGGCGCGCTCGGGGGGCCCGCCCGAGCCGAGTCACCGACATTCATGGGCTCGGATCCGGAGCGGCGCGAGACGGTGCACTCGGTCGAGGAGGTATCCGTCACCTTCGACGAGCCCGTGGATCCCGAGTCATCGGAGCTGCTGGTCTCCGCGTGCGACAAAGACGTCACCGAAGGCGAACCGTTCGTCACGCCCGAGGACCCGAACACGATCACCGTCGAGGTCGACGGCGAGAACCCGGGGACCTATCTCGTCGAGTACTCGGTTGAGGGCGTGATCGACGAACCCGACGAACCGCCGGCCCAAGGGTCTTTCGAGTTCTATTTGCACTACGCCCGGTGCAAGGAAGACCGCAACGGACACAACGGCCACAACGGCCACAACAAGGGCGGCAACAAGAAGGGGGGCAAGGGCCACCACCACGGCAAACGGGAACGGGACCACGGATCCGGTCACGAAGGTCACGCCGGTTCCGACGATGGAGCCGATCACGACGATCACACCGCGACCGCCGGCGGCGACCACGACGCCCACTCCTCCGGCGGGGATCACCGAGGGGGCTCACACGGCGAGCACGCGCGCCGAGGGGGCGACCACGACCGCAAGAAGCACGGCGACGGCCACAAGCGCAAGAATCATCGCGACCATCAGGGCCACGATCGCCCCGGCGATCCCGGCGACGACCGTCGGCCCCAGGCCGGTCCCGGGCGTCCCGCGCGGCCGAACCCGGTGCTCAACCTCGTCCTCGCCTTGCTGTTCCCCGCGGCGATAGGGCTCGTCGGGGGCCGCGTGCTACGCGCCCGGACGCCGGCTACCGCGAGCTGACGACCACCGGAGCGGCCGCCGCCGAGGGCCGCGTGCGGGCCGATCCCACCAGGAAGCCCGTCAGACCCATGAGAAGGAGCGCAAGGGCCAACTCGGTCGCAATCGTCTTCTTGAACAACCCCTGAGCAGTCGGCGATTGCTCCTGCTCGGCAGCCCGGGTCAGGCGCCGCCGCACGTAGAAGTGATTGATCGCTCCGAGAACGACGATCGCAAGAAATGCCGCGATCTTCGACGCGAGAAGACGCCCGTATCCGGAGTCGACCAGATCGCGGGGCTGCTCGAGGTTGAAGAACGAGTTGAAGGTCCCGGTCAGGGCAACTACTCCGATCGACACAAGCGCGACCCACGAGAACCTCGCCACGATCGGCGCAACGAAAGAGAGTCGCCGCGGCGCGTCGAGGGCGCGCGCCGCGTCGGGCAGCACCGCCGCCAGCACGACGATCCCGCTGAACCACAGCGCGCCCGAGGCGAGATGGACCACGTCGTTCAACAACGCGAGGGGGCGGGGGCTCGACACGGCTGCGTGGCCGGAGAACGAGCTCGTCGCCAGCAAGCAGACTGCCAGGGCGATCCAGGACCCCCACCACAGGCGCCTCGGCGCCCTCGCTCGGTCATCGGACGCGAGCGAGGACGCGCGCACCTTCCCTACGAGCATCACGGCGAGAGCGACCACCAGCGGTAGGCGCACCAAGTGCCATCGTCCGAAGGACGAGGAGAGCACGTCGGTGAGGTCCTCGGTCCCAACGACCCCGTCCGCCAGGCCCGAAACGAGCACGGCCTGGAGCACGATCGTCAACACGGCCCCCACTCCCGACGCCCACAGTGCCGCCTGGACGAGGCCCTCGAGACGGCGCCCCATGCGCGCAGTTGCGCGGTCGGCACCGTCTCGATGGAGCGAGGGGCGCAGGACGACCATCAGCAGCACTGGCAGTCCGAACAAGAAGGCGTTCGCGGTGAACGAGCCGATCCTCACGAGGCCAAAGGCGACGTTCTGTAGCGCGTCTTCCAAAACCAAGGTCAGCCCCCTGCGATAATCGCCGGCGGGAGCAGGCGCGCCTGCCCTGCAACGTCCCGCTCGAGCAGGAGTGTCCCATGACGCCGGCGCAAGTCATCCTCGTATCGATCACCTCGGCCCTCGTCGCCGTCGGCGTGATGCTGCTCGTCGCAACCCTGCGCAGGAACCGGGGCGACGACGATTAGGCGGCGTTTGATCGCGGGGATGGCTTCGCTCGCCACTGTATGGGTGCTCGTTTCGCTCGTACCCAGCGACGAGGGGCTCGCGTCCCACTGCGCGCGCGAGGAGTGCACGACCGCGTCGTCGGCACAACGGCGCGGCGATAACCGCGAGGAGACGCTTCTCGACAAGGTCGGGCTCGGGAGCCTCAGGGACATCTCGTGGGAGGCCGTGCCCGCAGCGCTCGCGCTAGCCGCGTTGATCGGAGCCGCCGGGGGGTTTGTCTACTCGGGGATCGTGGGCCAGGATCACCCGGCAAAGAAACAGGAGACCGATCGACCTAACTCCTGAACCCCTTTGCGGCCTCCTCTGCCGTAGGCGCAATCGACACGCCCTCGCCGAAACCGGTGATCGTGAAGAGCTTGAGGTGTTGCTCGCGCGTGCATGCGATGGCGAGATCTCCGCCGGCTTCGCGCAGGCGACGCACACCACCCATCAACGCGCCGAGACCCGAAGAGTCCATGAACGGAACGCCGTCCAACTCGACCACGACCTTCGGAGTCGAGTCCTCGATCATCTTGCCCAGCGCGTCACGCAGGGACCCGACCGTGTACACATCCAGGTCACCGGTCGGTTTGAGAACCCGGTACCCGTCCGCGTCCTCGATGGCGATCTCTACCTTCTGCTGTGCCAAGGTTCCTCTCCTGTCAGACGTCTAGGCAGGTCGCCGTCGAGGGCCGCCCCTTGAAACTCGACGATGATCATCGTCAGGTCGTCGTCAAGCTTACCGGCAGCGAAGCTTTCGACGTCGCTGATTAGCTCCTCGGCTAGTTGCTCGGTTGACAGCGGTCCGCAGCTAACGACGACCTCCGCGAGGCGATCTTCGCCGTACACGTCACCGTCCGCGTTCTTCGCCTCGAGAAAACCGTCCGTGTAGAAGATCAGGCGATCGCCCGGCGCAAGACGGTCGGAGACCTCCTTTAGGCCCGGATCGTCGAACCATCCGAGCGTCTTGTTGCGCGGCCCCTCTGCGTAGTACCCCACGTACCTGTCGTCCCGAAGATCGTCGGCGCGGAGAAGGAAGGGCGGAGGATGTCCCATGTTGAGCCAGGTGACGTCGCCCGTCCGGTAGTCGATGGTCGCGTAGATGAGCGTCGTGAACGAGTCGGGATCCGTGGCTTCTTTGAGTGCGTCGTTCGCGCGCGCCACGACCCGCGCGGGACCGGCCCCCAGCCCGCGCTCGGCTCGCAACACCGAGAGGGCTACGGTCGCCATGAGCGCGGCGCCGATTCCCTTGCCCGAGGCATCGCCGATCGCAACGGTCAACGCGCCACCGGAGACCTCGACGTCGTACCAATCGCCTCCCACGCGATTCGCCTGGCGCAGGATCGGTACGAGCTTTATCCCCGGCACGTTGGGCACCACGCGCTGCAGCAGGTTGCGCTGGATGGAAGAAGCGATCTCGAGCTCGCGGTCCTGCAGGGCGAGTTGTTGAAGGCGCTTGAGTCCGGCCTGCATCTCGTTGAATCGTTGCGAGAGCTCCTCGACCTCGTCACCCGAACGGATCTCGACCTTGTGATCGAGCTCGCCGCGCCCTATTGCGCGCGCGGCCGCAACCAGGCGAGAGATGTTTGCGTTGAGGCGCGCCGGCAAAACCAGAGCGACGATGACTCCGACGACCAGGGCGGCAAGCGTGACGACGACGAGCGTTGCCACGACCTGATTGGAGCGTGACGACAGTTCGTTCTCGCTTCTCTCGACGGTGTCGTCTTGTTGCGACCGTAGATCGGCTCCGAGTCTCTCGATCTCTTGAACGAGATCGTTGCCTTCGCCGAGCGCACTGAACGCAAGCGCCCGCTGCCCCGAAGACGCCAGCGGAAGCACGCGGTTCTCGACGAGATCCTGGAACTCGTCACCCGCCGCGGTGAGCTCGTTCAGCGTGCGTTCCTCGGCCCCCGCGCGGAAGAGGCGCTCCGCCTCGGCCTCCCAGCGAGCGGCCTCCGCGACCTCACGCTCGTACTGGTCGAGCAGGTCGGGGTCCGTCTGGATGAGATAGCCGCGCACGGCAGCCGATTGCGCGGTGTAGGCGCGCACGATCTCGTCGGCCGCAACGAGGCCCGGGATGGCGTCGTCGTACACCTGACGTTGTACGCCCCTGAGCGAGTCGAACAACGACAGAGTGACCCACGCGAGCACGACGATCAGCAAGAGCAGGAGGCCGTAACCCCCGACGATCTTGCGCCGTAGGGAGAGTCTCACCTGCTAAGTATGCTCGTTTGGGTGAAATCGTTCGCTTCGTCGCGGCGCAGGCCGGACGGTGCCCGGGGGCCGCGCTTCGTTTCCTCGGCGGTCGCAGCGGGCGTCGGTCTGACGGCCTACGGCCTGGTCGAGCGCCACCTCTTTCGACTCAACCGCATCGACGCCAGCTGGGCCGTTGCCGGTACGCCGTTGACGGTCCTGCACGTGTCCGACACCCACATGACCGCGCGGCACAAGAGTCTGGCGCACTGGTTGCTCGACCTGCCCGAACGACTTGGCGAGGTGCCCGACGTGGTTCTCGCCACGGGTGACCTCATCGAAGACGACTCGGGGATCGACCCCGTGGTGGAAGCCCTCGGCGTGTTGCGCGCGCGCTACGGACGCTTCTACGTGCTCGGCTCCCACGACTATTACCAGTCGAAGTTCCAGGCGTACACCAAATACTTCACCGGCCGTCGACCGGTGAATGCACCGAAGGCGGACACCGCGCGCCTCGAGGGGGGATTGAAGAAAGCCGGGTGGAGGCCTCTCACGAACGCGACCGAGGTCGTCGACACCGAGGCAGGTCGCGTTCGCGTGACCGGCGTCGACGACCCATACATCCACCGCGACCGGACCGATCACATCACACGCGAAGACGACGACGTTCTCGCGCTCGGGCTCGTACATGCACCCGATGTCGTTTCGGACTTCGCGCTCGCGGGTTACGACCTCGTCGTCGCCGGCCACACCCACGCGGGCCAAGTCCGGGTCCCCGGTGTCGGGGCCATCGTGACGAACTGCTCCATTCCCTCGTCGCTCTCCGGTGGCCTCAACCGCGTCGGCGACACCTGGCTGCACGTAAGCCCGGGCCTCGGGTCGGGGCGTTTCGCGCCGATTCGAGTCAACTGCCGTCCGGAGGCAACGTTGCTCACCTTCCGACCCGCGGGGGCCTGACTACCCGGCGCCGCTTTCATGAGGCTGTGGGATGCTTAGCCAAACGGGAAGTGGCGCAGTTTGGCAGCGCGCTGCGTTCGGGACGCAGAGGTCGCGGGTTCAAATCCCGCCTTCCCGACCAGGGAAAACGCCTATTTTCGCAGGTAGATGCCAGTTTTGGTTTCCCTCCCCATTGCCGCCCGTTGCCGTCCATTGCCGCCCGTTTTCGGACCCAATGGGGACAAGATGGGGACAAGGATTCTCGGAGAAACGCCGCTACGAGAACCCCTAGCC
>JALZCA010000224.1 GCA_030863285.1 Actinomycetota bacterium
ACGAGGTCGAGCGCATCACGAGGTTGAATACGGTCACGGGGGAGATGACCGGGGAGGTCGAGGAGTTCGCCGTCTTTCCCGCCTCCCACTACGTCGCCTCCCGCCCGCGGGTGGAGTCGGCGCTCAACACGATCGAGGCGGAGCTCGTGGCCCGCGTCGCCGAGCTCGAGGGACGCGGCAAGTTGTTGGAGGCGCAGCGCCTGAGGATGCGCACGAACTACGACCTCGAAATGATCCGCGAGGTCGGCTTCTGCTCGGGTATAGAGAACTACTCGCGTCACTTCGACGGTCGCGCACCGGGTGAGCCGCCATTCACGCTGCTCGACTACTTCCCGTCCGACTTCCTGCTCATCGTCGACGAGTCACATGTCACGATCCCGCAGATCGGGGGATTGTACGAGGGGGACCGCTCTCGCAAGGAGACCCTTGTCGAGCACGGCTTCAGGCTGGCTTCCGCGCTCGACAACCGGCCGCTGCGGTTCGACGAGTTCCTGGCCAAGGTCGGCCAGCGCCTGTTCGTCTCGGCGACCCCCGGTCCATACGAGCGCCGGGAGAGCAGCAGCATCGTCGATCAGGTCATCCGCCCGACCGGGCTCGTGGACCCCGAGGTCCTCGTGCGCGCCACGAGGGGCCAGATCGACGATCTCATGGCCGAGATCGCCCGCCGCGTGGAGGCGGGGGAGCGGGTGCTCGTCACGACCCTGACGAAGAAGATGGCCGAGGACCTCACCGACTACCTGTTGGAGAACGGGGTCAAGGTCCGCTACCTCCACTCCGACATCGACACCGTCCAGCGCATCGAGATCCTCCGCGAGCTGCGCCTCGGCGTCTTCGACGTGCTCGTCGGCATCAACCTGCTGCGCGAGGGGCTCGACCTGCCCGAGGTATCGCTCGTCGCCATCCTCGACGCCGACAAGGAGGGCTTCCTGCGCTCGGAGACGTCGCTCATCCAGACCATCGGACGCGCCGCCCGCAACGTGCACGGGCAGGTCATCATGTACGCGGACGACGTGACCGAGGCGATGCGGGCGGCCATCGAGGAGACGAACCGACGACGGGCGAAGCAGCTCGCCTACAACCAAGCCCACGGCATCGACCCCCAGACGATCCGCAAGAAGGTCAGCGACATCATCCAGGCCGCCCGCGCGGCAGAGGTCGGCCAGCGCTACGAGCCGCTCGAGGCGCCGAGTCTGCGCCGGAGCCAGGGCGAGAGCGAACCGCTACCCCGCGAGGAGCTGCGCGCCCTGATACGACGCCTGACCGATGAGATGCACGAGGCGGCCGCGGAGCTGCGATTCGAGTACGCGGCACGGCTGCGCGACGAGGCCGCAGAGCTCAAACGCGAGCTGGCCGCGCTCGAGGCCGTGAACGCCTGAGGCAGGCCCCTTTGTCGCGACGCGGGATGATGGGCGTCAGGTCGGCAGCACGACGGTCTTGAGGGCCGTGCACTCGTCGATGGAGTAGCCGAGCCCCTCGCGCCCGACCCCAGAATCGGGGGTCCGGCCCCCGAACGGGAAGTGGCCCACACCATGGGATGGTGCGTCGTTGATCGCCACCATCCCGACCTTGAGCGCGGCTGCCACGCCCCAGGCCTTCTCGAGGTCGCGAGTGAAGACGGCCCCATCGAGCCCGTAGCGGGACTGGTTTGCGATGTCCACGGCTCGGTCGGCGTCGGTTGCGCGCACGACGGTCAGCACCGGCCCGAACGTCTCCTCCCACACGATCTCGGCGTCGAGCGGCACGTCGACGATCATCGTCGGCTGATGGTATGACTCCGCGGCTTCACCTCCAGACAGCAGCTCCGCGCCCTTCTTGACGGCGTCCTCGACGAGCCCGTTCACCCTCGTCGCCTCGTCAGGGCCCTTCAGAGGGCCGATGTCGACGCCGTCCGCTCGCGGGTCCCCGACAACCCACGTACGCACCTCTTCGAGCGCACGCTCGACGTAGGCCTCGTAGATCCCCTCCTCGACGATCACCCTGCTGACGGCGGAGCATCGCTGTCCGGCCAGGTTGAACGCACCCTGGACGGTTGCCGTGGCCGCCTGCTCGGGGTCCGCATCGGCGAGCACGATCGCAGCGGCGTTGCCACCGAGCTCGAGGTGCAGGGGCTTGGGGCCCGCGGCGGCGGCCAGGCTGTAGCCCACAGGAGTGGAGCCGGTGAATGACACCATGGAGATGTCCTCGTGGCCCGCGAGCAGGTCGCCGATCTCGGAGCCCGGGCCCGTCACGACGTTGAGCGCTCCCTCGGGGAGTCCGGCCTCGTCCAGCATTCGGGCGAACATGAGCAGGGCGAACGGTGAGTCGGACGGCGCCTTGGCCACCACCGTGTTGCCAGCCGCCAGTGCCGGGATGATTTTGGCGGCTGGCGTGAAGAGGGGGTAGTTGAAGGGCCCGATGGCGGTCACCGTTCCCAACGGCTCCCGCAGCACGACCCCCGATTTCCCCTCTGTCCCCTGCACCCAGTCGCCGGGGATGTAATCCCCGAAGATCTTGCGAACCTCTTCACGCACGAGCTCGAGTCGCAACACCGTCCGGTCGGTCTCTTTACGGGCGGACGAGGGCGTCTTGCCGAGGTCGTTCACGATGGCGTGTTCGAAGGCGTCGGCGTGGCGGGCCATGATCTCGGCCGC
>JALZCA010000237.1 GCA_030863285.1 Actinomycetota bacterium
GAGATGGTCCTCGCCCAGGAGGAGGACATCTGCGTCGTCGGTGAGGCCGGTGACGGCGCGGAGGCGGTCGCCCTGACCCAGCAGCTGACGCCCGACATCGTGCTGATGGACATCCGGATGCCCGAGCGCGGCGCCATCAGCGGGGGCATCGAGGCGTGCACCGCCATCAAGGACGTGGCCCCCACCGCGAAGATCATCATGCTGACGATCTCGGACGAGGAGGCCGACCTCTACGAGGCCATCAAGGCCGGCGCATCCGGGTACCTGCTCAAGGAGATCTCCATTGACGAGGTCGCCAACGCCGTCCGCCAGGTCAACCAGGGCCAGTCGCTGATCTCGCCGTCGATGGCGTCGAAGCTGCTCAGCGAGTTCGCCACCATGGTCAAGCGGCGGGACGAGCGCAGCCAGATGCCCGGCCCCCGGCTCACCGACCGCGAGCTCCAGGTCCTTCGTCTGGTCGCCAAGGGCATGAACAACAAGGACATCGGCGACGAGCTGTTCATCTCCGAGAACACGGTCAAGAACCACGTCCGCAACATCCTCGAGAAGCTCCACCTGCACTCGCGCATGGAGGCCGTCGTCTACGCGGTCCGCGAGAAGCTGCTCGACATCAAGTAGCAACGGGCGCCGACGCGCTCGCCCCCCGGTTCTTGTGCACCGCAACCGGCGGAAACTCCACTTTCGTCCACGAGAATCCAGGTCGTCGGTTTCTTGTGCACCGCGGCGGGCGCTCGGGCCCCTCTCGTGCACAAGAATTCGCGCGCTCGGACGGCGGGGCCGCAGTCCCACGGCGGGGGCATAATGGGTCGCCTATGGGTCTTTTGAGAAAGGTTCTCTACGCCGGCGAGGGCAAGAAGATCAAGGCTCTCTCGGCGGTCGTCCCCCTCGTAAACGATCTCGAAGACGAGATCCAGGCGCTCGACGACGAGGCCCTGAGGGGCAAGACCGCCGAGTTCAAGTCGCAGATCGCGCAGATCGAGGGGGCCGAGAACCAGGCCTTCTACCTCAACGAGATCCTCCCCGAGGCATTCGCGGTGGTCCGCGAGGCGGCTCAACGAGCGATCGGTCAGCGCCACTTCGATGTCCAGCTCATGGGCGGTGCGGCCTTGCACAACGGCTGGATCGCCGAGATGAAGACCGGCGAGGGCAAGACGCTCACCGGAACGCTCGCGGTTTACCTCAACGCGCTGCTCGGCCGCGGCGTCCACGTCGTCACCGTCAACGACTACCTCGCCAAACGCGACTCCGAGTGGATGGGCCAGATCTACCGGCTGCTCGGGATGTCGACCGGGCTCATCCAGGGACAGATGTCTCCGGCCGAGCGCAAGCCTGCTTACGGGGCCGACATCACGTACGGCACCAACAACGAGTTCGGGTTCGACTACCTGCGCGACAACATGGTGACCGAGATGGAGCGTCTCGTGCAGCGCGAGCACTACTTCGCGGTCGTCGACGAGGTCGACTCGATCCTGATCGACGAAGCTCGCACGCCGCTCATCATCTCGGGGGCCGCAGAGGGCGCAACGAAGCTCTACCAGCAGTTCGCGCGCATCACCCCACGGCTCAAGCGCGACGTCCACTACGAAGTCGACGAGAAGAAGCGCACGGTCGCCGTCACCGAAGAGGGCGTTGCCAAGACCGAGGAGATCCTCGGCGTCGACAACCTCTACGACCACGTGAACGTCGACCTCGTCCACCAGCTCGAGGTCGCGCTCAAGGCCAAGGAGCTCTACAAGCGCGACGTCGAGTACGTCGTGCAACACGGCGAGGTCAAGATCGTCGACGAGTTCACCGGGCGGATCCTTCCCGGACGTCGCTATTCCGAGGGCCTTCACCAGGCGATCGAGGCCAAGGAGAACGTTCACGTCAAAGAGGAAAACCAGACCCTCGCGACGATCACGTTGCAGAACTTCTTCCGTATGTACGACAAGCTCGCCGGCATGACCGGGACGGCCCAGACCGAAGCGGCCGAGTTCGGCCACATCTACAAGTTGGAAGTCGCGCAGATCCCCACGCACAGGCCCATGATCCGCGCCGACGAGGAGGATCTCATCTACAAGACCGCCGAGGCGAAGTGGAACGCGGTCGCCGACGATCTCGCCGAGCGCTACGAGAAGGGCCAACCCGTCCTGATCGGAACGGTCTCGGTCGAGAAGTCCGAGCACCTCTCGCGCCTGCTCGAGAAGCGGGGGATACCGCACTCGGTCCTCAACGCCAAGAACCACGAGCGAGAGGCCGGGATCATCGCCCAAGCCGGGCGTATCGGAGCGGTCACCGTCGCCACCAACATGGCCGGTCGAGGCGTCGACATCATCCTCGGAGGTAACGCCGAGGGCATGGCGCGCCAGGAGATGACCGTCAACGGGTGGGACAACGACGCTTACCTCCTCGGCCTCTACACGCCCGAGGAGATGGCGCAATACGAAGCCGAGTACCAGCCTTTGCTGGAGCGCTTCAAGAAAGAGACCGAGGCGGAGCACGATGAGGTCATCGAGCGCGGCGGCCTCTACGTCCTCGGCACCGAGCGACACGACTCGCGCCGCATCGACAACCAGTTGCGCGGGCGTTCGGGGCGCCAGGGGGACCCGGGTGAGACGCGCTTCTACCTGAGCCTCGAAGACGACCTCATGCGGCTGTTCGCGTCCGACCGCATCG
>JALZCA010000255.1 GCA_030863285.1 Actinomycetota bacterium
GGGGGGTAAAGCTCTCCACCGTCGACCGCTGCGTGGAGGCGGGGGCCGACATCCTCGTAGCCGGAAGCGCGATCTTCGACGGCGAGGACGCCCCGGCCGCCGCGAGCCGACTGAGAAAGAGGTTGGACACGTTGGGGCAGGAGAAGAGATGAACATCCGCCGCGAGCTGGTGCTCGTAGCCGACGACGACGAGGACATCGTCCGCTTCGTCGAGGTCAACCTGCGGCTCGAGGGGTTCGAAGTCGTTACCGCTGCCGACGGCAAAGAGGCCCTCGAGCAGGCGGACGACCTCTCGCCGGACCTCGTCCTGCTCGACATCATGATGCCCGAGATGGATGGGTTCGAGGTCTGCCAGCGCCTCCGGGCCGCCAGCAGGACGAAGCACGTTCCGATCATCATGTTGACGGCGAAGTCGCTGTCGGCCGACAAGGTCGTGGGGCTCACCTCGGGGGCCGACGACTACATCATCAAGCCGTTCGACCCGATCGAGCTCGTCGCACGAGTCAAGTCGGCGCTGCGGCGCGTTCGGGAGATGCGTTCGATCAACCCCCTTACGCAGCTGCCGGGCAACGTCCAGGTGCAAGACGAGGTCGCAAAGCGGGTGGCCGAAGGTGCTCCCTTTGCCCTCATGTACGTCGACCTCGACAACTTCAAGGCGTTCAACGACCACTACGGGTTCCTGCGGGGGGACGAGGCGATCAAGACGCTCGCGGCAACCGTCGACGACGCGGTCCGCGCCAACGGCGGCGGTTTCATCGGCCACGTCGGTGGCGACGACTTCGTCGTGCTCGTCGAGCCCGATACCAGCGAGGCGATCGCGCAGTCGATCATCGCCGCGTGGGACGACAAGGTCCCGTTGCTCTACGACGAGGCCGACCTCGAGCGCGGCTTCATCGAGGTCGCCGATCGACGCAATCAGCTGCACCGTTTCGGCGTCATCAGCGTGTCGATAGGAATCGCCTCGAACCAGAACAAGCCGATCTCGAGCCACTGGGAGGCCTCGGAGATCGCCACCGAGATGAAGCAGTTCGCCAAGCGCGAGCAGGCGTCTTCGTACGCGATGGACCGCCGCTCGCAATCCTCGGCGGCACCCCCGCCACCTCCGCCGCCGGCTCCCGTGCGGGGCTAGTCCTCGCAAGATACGTATCTCTGCTTATAGAAATCAGCCCGGCGCGGCCTCAGACTGCCCCTCAGGCATATCGCCCGTTAGGGGAGAGGTGTATGGAGCAGGAAGGCTCCGGGCCGATTCGCACGCGCGTGCTGCTGTGTGACGACACCCGGGACGTCATTTTGCTGCTCGGCGCCGAGTTCGATCTTCACTCAGATCTCGAGGTAATAGCCGAAGCAGCGAACGGTAGGGACGCGATCGCTCTGGCGCAGAGACTGCAGCCGGACGTGGTCGTCCTCGACCTGACCATGCCCGAGATGGACGGCATCGAGGCGCTGCCTCGGATCCGCCGTGCGGCGCCGGAGACGAAGGTGGTCGTGCTGTCCAGTCACGACGCGACCTTGGTCGCCCCCCAGGTGGAGGAGCTCGGCGCTGCGCTCTACATCGAGAAGGGCGCGTCGGCCTGCGCCATCGCCAAAGCCGTCCGGGATATAGCGCGCGCCTCCTGACCCGCGTCTCTTGACCCGGTGGTCAAGTTTCTCGCGAGCGAGGTAAGCTTGGGAGGACAACAGAAGCGACCTCTTCGGGGCAGGGTGAGATTCCCGACCGGCGGTAAAGTCCGCTAACCCCCCGCGAACACGACCAGCATCACGGCGGGGGGCCGACCCGGTGAGATTCCGGGACCGACGGTGAGCCGGCTCGCTCCGCACGATTGCGGGGCGAAGACGGCGAGTCCGGATGGGAGAAGAGGCTTGGGACGCGCGGCCCGCGGGTCGTCGCGTTCGATGCCGTCGCCCGCCTCCGAGGAGCCTTGACGAGGGCCGGAGGCCGGTGAGCGACGAGATCTACATGCAGAGGGCGCTGGATCTGGCGCGCTCGGTCGCCCGCACCTCGCCGAATCCCAGGGTGGGAGCCGTCGTCGTACGCGACGGCGTCGTGCTGGGAGAGGCCGCGCACGAGGGGGCCGGGCATCCGCATGCCGAGGCCCGGGCCCTCGAAAGCATCGACGCGCGGGGGGCCACGCTCTTCGTCACGCTCGAGCCCTGCTCCCACCACGGCCGCAGGCCGCCGTGTGCTCCCGCCGTCGTCGCGGCGGGCGTCGAGCGCGTGGTGGCGGCCATGACCGACCCCGACCAGCGCGTCTCCGGCCGCGGCTTCGACCTTCTCCGCAACTCGGGTGTCGCCGTCGAGGTCGGGCTCCTGGAAGAGGAGGCGCGCAGGATGAACAGCGCGTTCGTGCATCACCGGTCGACCGGGCTCCCGCTGGTGACGATCAAGCTCGCCCTCACGCTCGACGGTCGCCTCGCCGCGCCCGACGGGTCCTCGCAGTGGATCACGGACTCCGGCGCACGCACGCTCGTGCACCGGCGGCGGGCCGAGGCCGACGCGGTTCTCGTCGGAGCCGGAACGATCGTCGCCGACGACCCAGCGCTCACCGCCCGGGACGTCGACGCGCGCCGTCAACCTCTGCGGGTCATAGCCGACGGGCGCGGTGTCGTCTCGCCCGAAGCGAGGGCGATCTCCGGCGCTGGAGAGGTCATCGTCGCGACGACATCGCGCTGCTCGCACGACCGGCAGACGGCCTACAAGGAAGCCGGAGTCGAGGTCGTCGTCCTCGACGAGGTCGAGGAGGGCGTAGACCTGCGCGCTCTCCTGCGCCACCTCGAGCGGCGCGAGATAACCGACGTCTACTGCGAGGGGGGCGCCGCGCTCGCGACGTCGCTTCTGCGGTCGGGGCTGGCCCCGCGACTCGACCTCTTCTACGGCCCGCTCGTCGTGGGGGCCGGCGGTCCCGCACTGGGCGACGTCGGCGTCACGAC
>JALZCA010000257.1 GCA_030863285.1 Actinomycetota bacterium
GCTTGTGGATCATCCGGATCAACGCTGCCGCGCGCGACAACGGCCTCTCCTACAGCAGGTTCATCTCGGGCCTACGCGAGGCCGAGATCGAGGTCGACCGCAAGGTGCTCGCCGATCTGGCGGTGAACGACCCCGGCGCCTTCAAGCAGCTCGCCGAGGTCGCCAAGCGCTCACTCGAACCCGCGTCCTGACTCCGGCGCTAACCAGCATTCGCAACCCGCGCGTCCTCGCGGCGCGCAAGCTCCTCAAGCGCGCCGAGCGCGACCGCCGCGGCATGTTCCTGGTCGAAGGCCGCAGCGTCGTCCTCGAAGCGGTCGCGTCGGGGGCCGAGGTACACGACGTCTTCGTCCACGAGGAGCTGGACGATCCGGCTTTGCACCAAGCGCTCGAGGTGAGCGCGGCCACCCCGGTGACCGTCGCCCGCGACGTCATCGAGATGCTCTCCGAGACCGTGACGCCTCAGGGGGTCGTGGCGGTCGTCGCGGCACCCGGCCACGACCTCGAGGTAGTCCGCGACGCGTCGCTCGCGGTGGTCCTGGCCCAGGTGCGCGATCCGGGAAACGCAGGGACTTTGATCCGGTCGGCGACTGCGGCGGGAGCGGACGCGGTCGTGTTCTCATCCGGCAGCGTCGATCCGCTTCATCCCAAGGTAGTGCGATCCGCCGCCGGCGCCGTCTTCCGCGTTCCGATAGTTCGATCCGTCGCGCTCGAAGAGGCTCTCACTGCCCTGCGCGAGGCCGGCATCCGGATCATCGGGACGTCGACCAGGGGAGGCGTCGATCTCTACGAGGTGGATCTCGCGGAGCCGTCCGCGTTCGTTCTCGGCAACGAAGCGTGGGGACTCCCGGGGGAGGTCGAGGAGGCCGTCGATGTCCTCGTCGGCATCCCCATGCCGGGCCCGGCCGAGTCCCTCAACGTCTCGATCGCCGGATCGATCCTGTTGTTCGAAGCCCTCCGACAGCGCCGCCCTGGCTAACCTTTATCCTCTGCGTCCAATGACCGAGACCCGTTTCGCAGAGATGATCTCCAAGATCGCCCACGAGCTGCGCTCGCCGCTGACTTCGATAAAGGGGTTCTCGGCCACGCTGGTCAAACGCTGGGACAGATTCTCCGAGGAACAGCGCCTCCAGTTCGTCGAAACGATCCACGCGGATGCCGAACGCATGGGCCGGATCATCAGCGAAGTGCTGGACCTCGCGCGCCTCGAGGCGGGCCGGCTCGAGCTCTCCTCCACCGACGCAAATGTCGCTGCCGCCACCGAGAGGGCGATCGTCCAGGTCGCCCAGATGCCCGGGGGCGAACGCGTCGTGACGGACGTTCCCGACGACGTCACGGCGTGGGCGGACGTGGAGAGACTGGAGCGCGTGATCGCGAACCTCATCGAGAACGCGGTCAAGTTCTCGGAGACGGGACCCATCGAGGTGACCGCGCGCTCCGACGGAGAGAGGACGACGATCACAGTGAGCGATCGCGGGATCGGCATCGAGCCCGAACGTCTTGAAAGCGTGTTCGCCGGGCCCGGCCCCTCGGGACAGATCGCGGGGCCCCGCGGCACCGGGCTCGGGCTCCACCTCGCAAAGCGCATCGCGGAGGCATACGGAGGCAGCCTTTCGGTCGAGAGCGAGTTGGGCCGAGGCTCTACCTTCACGCTCGTCTTGCCGGCAAAGATGAAAGACACCGCCGCGTGAGCGCGTCGCCGGAGGAACTGCTCGAACAACTGGAACGCGCCCGGACCGACGGGCTCGAGGCGATCGCGGGCACCCGTGATACCGCCTCGCTCGAAGAGGCGCGCGTGCGCACGCTGGGGCGTAAGTCGCCGCTCTCCCGGGCTCGCTCTGCGCTCGGTGGAGTGCCCCCGGACCGCCGCAAGGATCTCGGTCAACGAGCCAACGAGGTGCAAAACGACCTCGAGCGAGCGTTCGAAGAAAAGGCAGCAGCCCTTCGCGCCGCGGAACGCGAGCAGCGGTGGGAGAACGAACGGGTGGACGTCACGCTTCCCGGCAATCGCCCTCCGGTCGGGGGCCTGCACCCGTTGACCACCACCGTCCAGCACATTGTCGACGTCTTCATAGGTCTCGGCTACCGCATAGCCGACGGCCCCGAGGTAGAGCTCACGCGCTACAACTTCGACGCGCTGAATACGCCGCCCGAGCACCCCAGCCGATCGCCGCAGGACACCTATTACATCGCTGGGCGCGAGAACGAGGTCTGTCTGCGTAGCCAGACGTCACCCGTCCAGATGCGCACCCTCGAGGGGGAGCGGCCCCCCGTGTACATCCTGGCCCCCGGCCGTTGTTACCGGCGCGACGTCCTCGACCCCACGCACCTCAACTCCTTCTCGCAAGTGGAGGGGCTCGCGGTCGACGAAGGGATCACGATGGGTGACCTGAAGGGGACACTCGAGGTCTTCGCGCGCGAGATGTTCGGTGGAGACCTCGACGTCCGCTTCCGGCCCAGCTTCTTCCCATTCACCGAGCCGTCCGCGGAGCTCGACGTCGAGTGCTTCATCTGTCGCGGCAAAGGCTGTCGCGTGTGCAAGTACGAGGGGTGGATCGAGCTACTCGGCTGCGGGATGGTCGACCCGTTCCTGCTCGAATGGTCCGGCCACGATACAGAGCGCTACACGGGCTTCGCCTTCGGCGTCGGGATCGAGAGATGCGCGTCGCTCATGTATGGCGTCCCCGACATCCGCTACTTCTACGAGAACGACCTGCGCTTCCTCCGACACTTCGCGGGAATGCGATGAAGGTAAACGTGCGGTGGCTCAACGATTACGTACACGTCGACGTCCCGGTGAAGAAGCTCGCGGAGTTGCTGTCGATGTCGGGCCTCAAGGTCGAGGGCGTCCACAAACGCGAAGGCGAGCTGGAGGGGGTCGTCGTCGCCGAGGTCCTCGACGTCGCACCCCATCCGAACGCGGACACGCTCACTCTCGTCGACGTCAGCACCGGAAACGGCGAGGCGCAGCGCGTCGTCTGCGGGGCGCGTAACTACGTCGTAGGCGACAGGGTCCCGCTCGCCACGGTCGGCGCGCGCCTCGGCGACATGAAGATCTCCGAGCGCAAGATCCGCGGCGAGACCAGCGCCGGGATGTTGTGCTCGCCGGCCGAGCTGGACATCTCGCGCGAGCACTCCGGCATCTTCATCATGCCCTCGGACTCGCCCTTGGGCGCGGACGTGCGCGAGCTGCTCGATCTGGACGCGGCCATCCTCGATCTCGAGGTAACGCCGAACCGCCCCGACTGCATGGGGATGATCGGAGTCGCGCGCGAGGTTTCAGCACTGCTGGGAAACGAGCTCCGCATCCCCGACGCGGACATCCCGGCGGCCGATGGGGTGACGTCTCCGGTCCGGGTCGACATCGAGGACCCGGCAGGCTGCATCCGCTACGTGGCGCGTTACATGGAGGGCGTTCAGATGGGCGCCTCGCCCATGCACATCGTCAAGCGCCTTCTCTCGGTGGGTATACGACCGATCTCGAACGTCGTCGACATCACCAACTACGTGATGATCGAGACCGGACAACCCCTGCACGCCTTCGACGCCACCAAGGTCGCGAACCAACACATAGTCGTGCGGCGCGCTCGTCGCGACGAACGCTTCGTGACGCTCGACGGGACCGAACGCCGCCTGCATCCCGACGACCTCCTCATCGCGGACCCGTCCAAAGCGATCGGTATGGCCGGGCTGATGGGCGGCGAGAACACCGAGGTGTCGAGCGACACAAGCGCCGTGATCCTCGAGTCCGCCGCCTTCGATCCCGCGGCCGTGGCCTACATGAGCCGTCGCCACTTCTTGCGGACCGAGGCGTCCGGGAGGTTCGAGCGCGGCTCTGATCCCGAGCGCGCGGTGTACGCAGCGGCGCGCGCGGCGAGCCTTCTGGCCGCGCATACAGGCGCGCAGGTCGCGCCCGAGGTCTCCGACGCCTACCCGCTTGTCGTCGAACCGACTCGTTTGCGACTGCGCCCCCAGCGCACGAACGCGATCGTCGGAGCGCAGATCAGGACCGACCTCCAGGCGGACAAGTTGCGCTCGCTCGGTCTCGACGTCGTCGAAGAAGGGGAAGCGCTGGGGGTCACGGTGCCGACCTTCCGTCCCGATCTCAGACGCGAGATCGACCTCGTCGAGGAGATCGCGCGCCTGGTCGGTTTCGAATCGATCGTGTCGACGATCCCGCCCGGGCGCAGCGGGGGCCTGACGACCGAGCAGACCGCGGAGCGGAGGCTCAAGAACACGCTCGTAGGGCTCGGCCTGCGCGAGGCATGGACGTCCGCGTTCGCCTCGACCCGAGATCTCGACGCGCTTGGCCTTCCCACGGGTCACCCCGCACGCCGGATGGTGCGCGTCGCCAACCCGATGACCGCGGACGAGGAGGCGTTGCGCACGACGTTGCTGCCGTCGCTCCTGCGATCGACCGCGCGCAACTTTGCGCACCGGGTGGAATCGGTGGGGTTGTTCGAAACCGCGCGCGTCTTCGAACCCACGGACGACGTCCTTCCTCAAGAGGCTCCAGTCGTGGCGGCGGTGTGCAGTGGGCCTCGCCGCGCGCAAGCCTGGAGCGGGCCGGCCG
>JALZCA010000016.1 GCA_030863285.1 Actinomycetota bacterium
CGTCGGGGGCCGCGACGTAACCGACGGCGCTTGCATACTCGGCCGCCCCCTGCACCCAGTGCTCGACGAAACCAGCGACCTCAGCGCGCGTCATCGCGTCGTCGGCGACGTAGAAGAAGAGCGGCCGTGAAAGCGGGTATTCGTTCGTCCTGACTTTCTCGGCCGTGGGTTCGACGCACTTCGCACCACCGGCATCGATCTCGAGGGCCTTCAGGCGGTCGGCGTTTTCCTCGTAGTACGCGAACCCGAAGTAGCCGATCGCGCCCTCTTCGCCTTCGACACCACGAACCAAGACGTTGTCGTCCGCCGACTGCGTCATGTCGTCGCGGGTTGCGGGTTCATCCGCGTCGGGGTCGGCCACGGCTTCAGCGAAGTAGTCGTAGGTTCCGGAATCGGGATCCGGTCCGAAGATCTCGATCTCTCGCGACGGCCACCGCGGGTTGACCTCGTTCCAGCTCTGCACGTCGCTGCCCGGCCGGTAGATCGCTCTTAGCTCGTCGAAAGTCATGCAGTCGACCCAGTCGTTTTCTGGATGGACCGCTACCGTCAGGCCGTCGATGCCGATCTGGAACTCCGTGTACTCGATGCCGGCCTTCTCGAGGCACGCTGCCTCGTCGGGCTCGATGGGTCGCGAGGCGGTCGAGATGTCAGTGTCGCCCGCGCAGAAGGCTTCCAATCCGCCCCCGGTCCCGGCGAAGCCGACGGAGACCTCGACTTCAGGGTTCTCGACCTGGAAGTCCTCGGCGACGGCCTGCGCGATCGGGAAGACCGTACTGGACCCGTCGATTGCAACCTCACCGCTCAGTGCGCCGGGACCGCCTGCATCGGCCCGGTCGGCGCTTCCGCAGCCGGCGGCTACGACACCGAAAAGGACGGCGAGAACGGCAAGCGCGCGAGCCTTGCGTGGGAAAACTGGCATGCGCTCACAACCTCCGCGAGTTGATGGATGCATGCCGCGGACGCTAGCGGGCGCATATGACTCCTCGGCATCCGTTCTGTGAACGGCGCGCGAACTTTTCGATCAATTAGTTCAGGCCGAGAGCTCGGCCCGCGGCTCAGAGGTTGTCGATGACGAAGGTCGTGTAGTAGGCGGAGACAAAGGTGTTCTCGGTTCCCTGTTCGAGGTTGTCCCGGCCCCCGGCGACCAGCTCCATGAACGGAACCGTGTCCCAGGGCTGGTGGTAGCCAGGATAGTCCGCCGCGGTGCGCATGCCCGTCCAGCGCATCGTGAAGTAGCCCTTCTCGGCGAAGTTCGACTCGTCGGAGTTCCTGATGTTGGGGCCACAGCTGCAGACGTGGGGCTCGGTCCCCATCGGCCACTTCTGTGTGATGGCGGGTCCGCCGTCACCTTCGGGAAACTTCAGATAGTCGAAGTTCACGTAGTCGATGATCGGCAAAGCCTTGGCGGCGTCCTGCGGCTGGGGGCCGTGGTAGACGCAGATGCAGTAGCGCGCGGGATAGCCGATCCCGACCATGTCGAAACCGAAGCCGACCGCGATCTTCTGTCCCTTCTTCGCGAGCATGTCGGCATATGCCTGGGACGCGAGGAGCCCGTTCTCTTCCGCGTCGAACCAGAGCATCACCAGCGAACGCTTGGTCTTCACCTTCGAGAACGCCTTCGCGAAGAAGCGCATCATGTTGGTGCCGCTGCCGTCGTCGTAGGCGCCCTGGATCGTGGTCGGCACGATGTCGTAGTGGGCGATGAACGCGATCCACTCGTCTGGCTTCTTCGTGCCCTTCTTGATCGCCTCGACGACTCGAACCGTCTGCGTCCCCACGGTGAACTCGAGGATGCGGCTCTTGAAGCCGTAGCTCTTGGCTTCCTCATTGAGAAACTCCGCCATGGCGACGTTGTTGGGCAGTCTGTTTTGGCGCATCGGGAACCTCTCCATGAGCTCCTCGAGCCCCTCGATGATCTCGCCGCCGGTGATCTTCGGCTTCGGGAACTTGTCGAGATCGACGAACTTCGGCCGCGGCGCCGCACTCGAAGGCGCCCCGGGAGTCACCGGGAAGAGCAGCGCAGCGGCGAGCCCGACCGCGGCCAGTTTCTTGAGATTGCGCATCATTGGAGTGTCATCCCCCCTGATCCCATCGCCGAAGTCGGGAAAGTCGCTGGTTCGTCGGCTCCCAGGGGATTCGCCCCGCGCCTCCGGTCCTCCTGCCCCGGGACCACCCGAGGCAGGAGCGTGTCGCACGTCGTCGAAGTTTGCGCCGTACACCTCAACTCCGCCTCCTACGGCGGCGCACGCGATCTAGGAGAAGAAACATGAAGGTCAAAGCTGCTTGTGTGGCGCTGGCTGCGTGCATCGCGACGGCAGTACCCGCGGCAGGCGTCGCATCTGCCGCCAAGAAGAAGCCAACCGGCCCACTGGTGGTCGGGGTCGATCCCAAAGGCGACTGGGGCGACGGCAGCAACAACGCCATCGGCGACGCGCTGGGGCAGGACCTCGTGGAAGCGGCGATCGAGCAGGTGGACGCGACGACGATCAACTTCATCATCAAGGTGAACTCGCTTCCGCCGACCGGCGGCACGCCGGAGGTCACCCGCTATCTCTGGGACTTCTTCGTGGACAAGGAGGAGCTCGAGCTCGACGGCAAGTTCACCAACTACAGCAGGGGGGCGTGCGACCCGACCTCGGGGCAGTGCCCGCCGCCGCGGGATCCCGGCATGCAGCCCTTCTTGCTGCGCGGCAACTGCACGGTCCAGCCGACTCCCGTCACGAACCTGACGGTCTGCGAGGAGCTCGCTCGAATCCAGGCCAAGTTCGACGCCGGCGCGGGAACGATCACGATCCCGGTTCCGATCGATGCCCTGAAAGCGAAGCCCGGCAGCAAAATCGTGGGCCGGGCGGGGACCTTTGGGGGGACGATCGCTGCCGTTCCAGCGGCGTTCGTAAGCAGCACCGCGTTCCCGCTCGACAACCTGGTCACGACGAAGACCTTCGTCGTGCGGAAGTAGCAGACCCGCAACGCGTTCTTGATCGCCGTCTCGACCACCCCCGGGACGATTAGGAAAGGAAGGCCTGGATGAGGAAGTTCGCAAGAACCGCCGTCGCGAGCGTCGCGGTCGTGGGACTCGTTGCCGCGGCAATGGGAACGGCCTCCGCCGGCAAGCCGCGGCAGGGCGTCGGCGAAGGTCTCAAGCACATCTTGAACATCAACACCGGCAGCGGCACCGACATGGAGTTCGCGACGATCAAGGGCCGCGACTACGGCTTCGTCGCCTCGCGGACGACGCCCGACGGGCCGACTGGCGGCGTGAACGTGATCGACGTCACGAACCCCGCCAAGGCGAAGCTGGTCGGCAAGGCGCCGTGCAACCTCAGCCAGGGCGACATCCAGATCAGTCACGACCAGAAGACGCTGATCCACGCCGCGGACTCCGCCGGCGGACCGGACTCGTGCCTCATGGTCGGCCGGCTCGGCTTCATGACCTACGACATCAGGAACCCGAAGAAGCCGAAGCCCATCGGCGTCGCGGAGATCCCGCGCGGGTCGCACAACACGACGGCGCACCCGACCAAGCCCTACGTCTACAACTCGGACAGCGATCTCGGACAAGTCGGCGAGATCCAGATCTGGTCGATCAAGAACCCTGCCAAGCCCAAGCTGGTCAACACGGTTCGCTCGCTGCCGCA
>JALZCA010000017.1 GCA_030863285.1 Actinomycetota bacterium
CCAGCCGAAGTACCTCAATTCGTCGGAGACGCCGGTGTTCTCGAAGTCGCGCGTCATCTACGGACTCAACAAGGCCAAGACAAGCCTCGCGCGCAGCGACGATCCCGCAATCGTTGTCGAGGGCTACACCGACGTCATCGCGCTCCACGAGGCCGGCTTCCGCGAGACGGTCGCCACGAACGGGGTGGCGCTCGGCGAGACCCACTTCGAGCAGATCAAGAAGTTCACCCAGCGGGCGGTTCTGATGCTCGACGCGGACGAGGCCGGTCGCGGCGCGACCGAGCGGGCCTTCGGCATACACCAACGCATCGGTCTCGAGGTCTTGGTTGCTCCGTTGCCTGCGGGCCGTGACCCGGCCGACGTCGTCCAGGAGGACGGACCCGACGCGATCAAGAAGGTCATCGACGGCGCTCGTCCTCTTCTCGAGTTCAAGCTGGAGCAAACGATCGCGAAGCTCCCGCTCGACACGCCCGAGGCGCGCTCGAGTGCCGTCGGCGAGGTAGCACGGGTGCTAGGGTTACATCCCGACCCGATCGCGCGTCACGAATACGTCTTCGTCGCGGCCCGCAGGATCGGCGTCGATGCGGAAATGATCCAGCGGACGCTTGACGACGAGCGTGCGCATGGGGGGGAACAAGCAGGGGGCGAGAACCCAAAGGTCGCGCAACGTCGCCTGCCCGGACACGTGAAAGTCGAACGAGAGGCGTTGCATCTGTTGCTGACGCGTTCCACCGAAGTCATGTCCTGGCTCGAAGGGATCGACGACTCCCACTTCACGTCGCCCGCGCGGCGCGAGCTCTTCAACAGCGCACGAGCCGCCGGCGAGTCCCGCGGCGACATCGACGTCGCCGACCTCGCCCAGGGTCTGTCCGGGGATGCGCGCTCGCTGTTGACGGAGTTGACCTTGGGGACCGGAGAGGGCAGGGAGCCCTATGTTGTCGAGTCCGTCGAGGAGGTATTCGTACGTCTGCGCGTCTTCCGCCTCGAACGCGAGATCAAGTCGCGCCGCGACGTCCTTCAAGATCTGAATCCGACGATCGACCCCAAGCGTCACGACGAGTTGTTCACGGAGTTGGTGGGTCTCGAAGCGAGGCGACGCGATCTGCTGCGCCGTCTCCAGGGCGCGGCATAGGCGATAGGGTCGATGGGTAACAATTCGGACGTGCGAGAGAAGACCGACATGAGCGCTCCAGAAACGGGCGCCGGTCAACCGGCGGCCCTTGCCGAGCTAAGTCCCTCCCAACTCGAGGTCGAAGCGATCATCCGCGGCGCGCAGTCCGAGGGGTCGATCACCGCAGCAGACCTCGCAGAGAAACTCTCGGTTCTCGACCTCACCACGGACGCGACCGACGCGGTCTACCAGCGTCTCGTAGAGCTCAACGTCGACGTCGTCGAAGACGAGTCGATCCGCGAGGAGGACCTCGCCGAAGAGGAAGAGGCCCCCGACGTCGAAGAAGACCGCGTGCGGGCCCGGCGCGAGGTCGATCAGGCGCTCAAGGCGCCGACCAACGACCCCGTGCGCATGTACTTAAAAGAGATCGGCCGCGTCGCGCTGTTGACGGCACAAGAGGAGGTCGATCTCGCGAAGCGCATCGAGGCCGGCCTCATGGCCAGCGACGAGCTCAAGGCCAACAAGGATCGTCTGTCGGAAAAGGAGTGGCGCGAGTACCGCTGGCAGGAGCGCGACGGGATGATGGCCAAGCGTCACCTCGTCGAGGCCAACCTGCGTCTGGTCGTCTCGATCGCGAAGCGCTACGTGGGCCGGGGGATGGCGTTCTTGGACCTCATCCAGGAAGGCAACCTGGGGCTGATCCGCGCGGTCGAGAAGTTCGACTACGCGAAGGGTTTCAAGTTCTCGACCTACGCGACCTGGTGGATCCGCCAGGCCATAACTCGGGCGATCGCGGATCAGGCGCGCACGATTCGCATCCCCGTTCACATGGTCGAGACGATCAACAAGCTGGCCCGCATTCAGCGACAGCTCCTGCAGGACCTCGGTCGCGAGCCCACGGCCGAGGAGATCGCCGAGCAGATGGAGCTGCCTCCGGAAAAGGTGCGCGAGATACAAAAGATCTCGCAGGAGCCCGTCTCGCTCGAGACGCCGATCGGCGAGGAAGAGGATTCGCACCTCGGTGACTTCATCGAGGACTCCGAGGCGGTCGTGCCGCTCGAGCGCGCGTCGTTCCGCTTGCTCCAGGAGCAGCTTGAGAGCGTCCTGCACACGTTGTCCGAGCGCGAGAAAGAAGTCATCGAGATGCGCTTCGGGCTCAAGGATGGCCAGCCGCGCACTCTCGAAGAGGTCGGCAAGAAGTTCGGCGTGACCCGCGAACGGATCAGGCAGATCGAGTCGAAGACCTTATCGAAGCTCCGTCACCCGTCACGCAGCCAGAAGCTGCGCGACTACCTCGAATAGCCCTGGTGGTTGGGAGCGGCCTCCTAGCCGCTGGGTGGGGGAGCCACCGTTAGGCCCCCGGGCCGCGAGTCGTCGCCGTTCGAGCGGTTCTTCACCGAGTCGGTGACCTTCGACGCCCCCTCCGAGGCCTTTTCCTTCACCGTGCTCACACCGGAGCTCGCCGCCGTCTTGGCCTTTCCGGTCGCCTTTTGCACGGCGGGCGACGCCGCAAGGTTGTCGTAGAGGCGCTTGAGCTGTTCGTAGCGTTCGGTTCCGGCCTTCGCACCCAGCACGTAACCCGCTCCGAATCCCACTAGGAATCCCAACTTGGCCATGGTTGTTCCCGACCTCCTCCGGCTCGCGTCTCTGTCGGTGTTCGTATCCCCGCTTCTTAGCAGGTTGAACCTCGCCCTGCTGCGGGAAAGGTCGAGCCGACGATTAGGATGAGCCGGCCATTCCGGGGTAGCTCAATTGGCAGAGCATCCGGCTGTTAACCGGAGGGTTGCGGGTTCGAGTCCCGCCCCCGGAGCTCCACGACGTATAGGCGAGCCATCGCCCAAGGAGGTCTTGATGAAATACCGGTATCTCGGCGGGTCGGGTACCCGCGTCAGCGAGATCGCGCTCGGGAACTGGATCACCCATGGGGGCCAGGTCGGCGACGACGCGGCGCGCGCCTGTGTGCACGCGGCTCTCGACGAGGGGATCAACTTCTTCGACACCGCCGACGTGTACGAGTGGGGCAAGGCGGAGACCGTGCTCGGCAAGATCCTCAAGGATCAGGAGCGGTCTTCGTACGTGCTCGCCACGAAGGTCTTCTTCCCGACGGGGCACGGGCCGAATGATCGAGGGCTGTCTCGCAAGCACATCTTCGAGTCCATCCACAAGTCACTGAGGCGCCTGCAAACGGACTACGTCGACCTCTACCAGGCGCACCGCTTCGACGAGCGTGTTCCGTTGGAGGAGACCCTGCGCGCGTGGGACAACCTGGTTCGTCAGGGCAAGGTCCTTCACGTCGGCGTAAGCGAGTGGAAGGCACACCACATCCAGCGCGCGCTCGAGATCGCGGATGACATGGGCTTCGACCGGATCATCACGAACCAGCCGCAGTACTCGATGCTGTGGCGGGTCCCGGAAGCACGCGTCATGCCCTTGTGCCGCAAGGAGAAGATCGGCCAAATCGTGTGGTCGCCGCTGGCGATGGGCGTCCTCACCGGGAAGTACAAGCCGGGCGAGGCGCCGCCGAAGGACACCCGCGCGGCGAGCGGGGGCGAGATCTACGACGAGTTCATGAACGACAAGACTCTCGCGGCCGTTCAAGAGCTGCGCCCCATCGCGCAGGACGTCGGGCTGTCGATGGCGTCGCTGGCGCTCGCTTGGATCCTGCAGAACGACAACGTGTCGTCCGCGATCATCGGCGCGACCAAGCCCAAGCAGGTCCAGGAGAACGCCAAAGCGTCCGGCGTCAAGCTGGACGACGCAACGATGAAGAGGATCGACGACGTCTTGGGCGAGGTCGTCGTTTACGATGCCGAAGAGGACGACGAAGACTAAGCTCTAGACATGCGGGCGTTGCGGATCCTCGTCCGGCTGTTTGTGTTCGCTCTTCTGTTCGTCGCGTTGACGGTGGGCCTCGTATGGGCCTTCGGAGACGAGCAGTGGACCCGTGCAGTGCGATTCTCCGAGCTCCGGGACCAGAAAGTCATCCACCTCGAGAAGCTCGAGCTGCACGTCGTTCTCTACAAGGGCGAGGTCTACGCGGTCGTGGATCATCAGTTGTGGGCGGGCGTCAAGCCGATCGATGTCACTTACTGCGAGAAGAGCGGGTTGCTGGAGTCCCAGCACGCACTGTTCGATAGGAGGGGGCGCTACTACGGCGGAGCGGCCGAGAGAGGGCTGAGCACGTATCCGGCCGGCGTCCGTGACGGCTGGGTCGTGGTCGACCTGCAGGATGCCCGGCCCGGCCTGCCGCGCGTCTTTCGCGGCGACGAGCCAATCGGACCGTTTTGCTCCTAGCCCTAGCGAAGCAACTTCGACTTGGATCAACTCCGGGCGGATCAATCCTTGGGTGAAAAGTCGAGGTTCGGACGTTTGGTAGCGCCTGGCGCAACTCAGCGTACGAACCTCGCCTGCATCAGCTGCCCGATCTCTAGCCGCCGGCCTTCCGGAACTGCGGGCGCATGACGTCGAGGTCGGCCCCGCCCTCGATCCCCTCGATGTGCGCGTAGCCGTGTAGCTGCCAGATGTACCAGTCGTCGACCGTGGGTTCGAGCAGGAAACGACGCAGCCAAAGCGGTCTATCGAGACGCTCGCGGACCTCGTACTCGCCCTCGAAGTCGTCTCCGAGGTACAGGATGACCTCTTTGTCCCATGCCCGTTCGACCGTTTCGATGAACGCAAGGAGCTCGTCGAGCACGGCATCGCGGGGAGGTCGCTTCGAGCAGTTCCCGGCGAGCTCGAGGTCGACGGCGGGTGCCAGTGCGGCATCGTCGGGCGGAGCGACCTCTAGGAAGATGTCCGCCTGCGCTACTCCCGGCGTGCACAACGTGAAGAAGTGGTACGCACCGCGATCGAGCCCGACCCGTTCGGCTTCTGCCCAGTTGTCGGCAAAGCGGTCGTCGATGAAGTCGCCGCCCTCGGTCGCCTTGATGTAGGCGAACTCGATCTCGTCTGCCGCTACGGCGTCCCAATCGATAACGCCTTGGTGGGCTGAGACGTCCACGCCGTAGCGTTCGCCGGCTTCCAACGGCGGCCGCCAATTGGGCACCCACAAAAACCACCAGGCAACTCCGAGCGAAACAAGAGCCGCCACGGCAACCACGACGATCAACGCCTTCCTGGACGACCCGTTTCGTACTCGATCCACCCCGACATCGTTCCAGACCGTGCTCTCGACTCACTGCGGATGGCAGAACCAGCAGGAGAAAG
>JALZCA010000033.1 GCA_030863285.1 Actinomycetota bacterium
CACCCATCGTGGGGGTGCCTTCACCCAGCCCGGCATTCGACGGCTCTAGTTCACGCGTGCTTTGACGACGACCGACTTCGCGACTCCTCCCTGGTCCTCTACGGGGATCAGTTTCCGCATGAGCTCGATCAGCTCGTCGGTGAACAAGGGGTAAAGAGCGCACTGGTCGACGCCCCACGGGATGCGCGCGGCTACCTCGATTTGTGAGAACCCTGCCTTTTCAAGTTTCTCGACGAAGTCACGCTCCGCCATGGCCCCCGACACTCAGCCGGCCCACGCGGCCGGGTGCGTCATCACCTCCGGTGGCAACACGTTTTCGTCGACGGTGAGATCGGATACGCAGAACTTTCCGCCGGAGCGCAGCACGCGCTTGCATTCTCTAAGAACTCGCGCTTTGCGCGGCGATAGGTTGATTACTCCGTTGGAGACGATGTGGTCGACGGAGTTGTCGGGGAGCGGGATCGCCTCCATCTCGCCTTCGAGGGTCTCGACGTTGTCGAGACCCGCAGCGCGTGCCGCAGCCGCGGTCTTCTCGAGCATCTCCGGCAAGAAGTCGAGGGCTATAACCTTGCCGGAAGGCCCGGTTCGGTGCGCGGCGATCACGGTGTCGATGCCGACGCCGCTGCCGATGTCGAGGATCGTCTCACCCGGCTCGATTTGGGCGTAGCGAAGATGGTTGTTGACGCCGAGAGCGCGACTCGACGCAGACTTAGGCACGCACGCCAGCTCGTCGCCCGAATAGAGGAAGGTCGCAACCGCAGTCGTGTCCGCGTCGATCGACCGGTAGGCATTGCGTACCAGCGACTTCACCTCGTCGCTGTGTAGCAGGTCCTCCGCCACGTTTCCCTCCTACAGACGGTCGAGATAACCGGTCAGGCGGTCGCGCGCCTCGGTTGGTAGCTCGTCGTAAGCGTGCGAGCTCATGAACTTGCGAAGCTCGTCGGCAAACTCCGCTTCGCCGCAGCACTTCTGACACACGCTGAGGTGCTCTTCGATCGCATGCTTATCGGCCTCGCCGACGGTGCCATCTAGGTATTCCCACAGCTGACGGACGGCGTCACCGCAGCTGATCATGTCGTCTCCTCTTGCAACAGTCCGTTGCGCTCGGCGTACTCCCACATCATCTTCTCAAAAAGTTTTCGTCCTCGGTGCAGGCGAGCCAACACGGTCCCCAACGGCGCGGCCGTGATCTTCGCAACCTCCTTGGTCGAGAACCCCTGCATGTGCACGAGCACCAACGGGATCCGATACATGTCGGGAAGCATTAGCAGCACTTCTCTGACGTCGTCGACCCCGAAGCGGCCGAGGAAGTCGAGATGAAGCGTGTCCGAGTAGGGGAACGGGTCTTCGTGCGCGATCTTCATATAGAGCGAGAAGTTGTCGACGTCTTCGACCGCAACCTTCTCCGGCTCGCGGGCCCGCACGCGGCCGAGATCGCGCGACGAGTTCACGAGGATCGATACGAGCCAGGCAGGTCCGGCGCCAAGGTCGTCTAGCTGACCGAACTTCTGAAATGCTTTCATCAGCGTCTCCTGCACTACGTCCTCGGCGTCGTCTCCGACAAGTCTGCGAGCCAGCGAGTAGAGGCGAGGGAGCTGTTCCCGGGCGAGCTCCTTGAACTCTTCCTTTTTGTCGACCTTTGTCGCAGATGCCAAAGATGTCCCTCTCGGAAAAGAACTGTTCACCTGTTAGACGGTTGCGCTCACATAGTTATTGCATCGCACGGAGGACGCAATAAGCCGGGGTAGATCCCCCGTCCTAGCTCGTGAAAGCCCGCAGCACGAGACCTGGAGGTGGTGGATGTTCAAGCAGCTGATCGAAGTCAAGACGAGCGATCCCGATGCGCTCGTCGCGCAAGTGACCGACTACGACCTATCGTCGGCCATCGGTCTGAAGGACGTCGCGGTTTACGCCGACCGCGGTCGTGACAACGTTTACTTCATCGAGGCTGTGTTCTCTTCCCTCGAAGAGGCGGAGAGGAACAACGGCCGCGACGAGACCGACCGCTGGGCGGCGCGCCTGCGGGAGCTCGTCGACGAGGATCCCTTCTACTGCAACCTCGTCTCGGTCTCAGATCTCGTCACGACAAAGGGGGAATGACGTGGCAACCACAACTGCAGATCTTCGCAGCGCAGAAGCGGTCGACGCGAACCGCTTGAGACTCGGCAGTTCCTTGATGACGCTCGCAGCGATCGGTTTCATCGGCTACGCCGTCATCTTCCTTATCCGCAACTTCACCGACAGCTTCCTCGAGCTCGGCATCGGACCAAACGAGGTCAACGTCGGGCGTGAGCAGATCGAGGCTTTCAGTCCGTCGCTGTTCCACTACGTCAGCCATCTACAGATCGCCGTATCCGGTTTCATCGCGGCCACCGGCGTTGCCGTTGGTGTCTTGTCGTGGTTCGGAGTACGCCGCCGGCAGCGTTGGGCGTGGGCGGGAGCTGTTGCAGCTCCAGTTCTTGGGCTCGCCGTCGCCCTTCCGGCGCATTATCCCTGGAACCTCGACACGATCGGCCATCTTGGACTCATCTATCTGGCGACTGCGATCTTTGTTGCCGGCGCGCTTATTTCGTTGCCCGCGATAATGCGCGCGAAAGGATGATCCCGGCGCGTGGTCCGAAAACAGGATGCGTTATTCGCGTGCACCGCCTTCGGTCCGGCTGAGGCAAGCGAGGCGTAGTACTGTCCTCGGCGCCGTAGATGTTGCTAGTCGGTCAAGTACGGATCGAAAACCGGGAGGTAAGCAAGTGGCAGGAGTTGAATCGAGGAACTTCGACAATCCCGACGAGACCCGCTCGCCGGAGAAGACCACCGTGGAGCTCGTGAACCTTGCGGGCGGTCAGATTGGCCGCTACACGTTCCAGCCGGGGTGGCGCTGGTCGGAATGCATCAAGCCCGTGGTCCAGACCGACAAGTGTCAGGTAGAGCACATCGGATACGTCGTCTCTGGCAGTTTGCACGTCGAGCACGAGGACGGCAGCTCAGGCGAGGTAAAGCCGGGGGACGTCTACCGCATCGCGCCCGGTCACGACGCGTGGGTCGTCGGCGATGAGCCGGCCGTCTTCGTCGAGTTCCAAGGGGCGGCGAATTACGCCAAGGCATAGACGACTTACGAGAGGGGACTGCTTGACGGTCCCTCAAGCGATCATTGCTTCGCAGTCCTGAAGGAACAGCCCTGCACCGAGGCTACTGGCTACGGATTTCCCATCGTTATGAGGCCCATCCATAGAACCGGGGCCGAAGAAGGTCGTCTTTTTTCCAGCTCGCGCTGTTGGCGGTAGAGATAGCCATACCCGCCAGCCGCGGCTTCGTTCTCCTTCTGCCATTCGACGTAATCTCTTCGATCACGAACTGCCGAGATCGAGTTGGACGAGCGCTATCACGCAGGGGTGTACGGGATCGCCGACGAGGCCACCATCGACGCTATGCGAGTCGCTGCCTCCCTGGAGGGGATGATTATCGACCCCGTCTACGAGGGTAAATCGATGGCTGCGTTGATCGACTTGGTGCAACGTGGCGAGATCGAGAGCGACAGCACGGTTCTGTATGCGCACCTGGGAGGTCAGCCGGCGCTGAACGGCTACAGCGCGCTTTTCTCGTAGACGCGAGTCCTCGCGAACCGATGCAGTGCTTCCGAAGCTTTGGGATGGTGACTACCAAATGAGTGTTAGATGGCGATGCGGCGTTGCTGGGTTGGTCTGCGCCTTCTTGCCCGGCTGTGCCTCACCAGACGGTGGGGATACTGCTGCAGCGAGCACTCCCGTCGCCATTACGTGCACCGTGGTGTCCCGCCCGAGCGTCACGAAGCCGCACAATCATCGAGCGAACGTGCGGATTCAATTCGGGCACAGCGACACACAAGAGGGCCTACCCGAACGGACCACGCAACGGAGTGGACCGTTTCTCTGGAAAGCGCTCAAGTTCGATGATGAGTTCGAGGGGCGGGCCCTAGAGGTGGAGGTCTCGGTGCGAAAGTCGAACCGAGTCATCACACACACGATGTACCAACTAGACCGTTCCGAACCGCCTACGAACAACTTCCATGGCGGTCATGGATTCACCGGGCTTGTTTTTGTTAAGCATCCAGATACGCCCGCCGAGCTCCAATACTTCTGCGCGGTAGATGACGGAAGCGATTAACGAAGTCGGCCTCCCTCGCGACTACCCTTGCGTGATGGTGCGATCCAGGTTCTCGTTCGTCATCGCTGGAGGCTGATGCAGCGATGTCAAACATCGAGCAGAACAAGGCGAAGGTGCGATTGCTCATAGATCGCGTCATCAATGAGTGGTGCATCGAGGAGATCGGCTCCGTCTTCAAACCCGGCGTGGCCGACAAAGCGCGACAGGATTTCGTTTCGTTCCGGGAGGCTTTTCCCGACTGGCGGATGGAGCTCAACGAGATGGTCGCAGAGGATGACACCGTGGTTGCCCGCTTCACGTGCCGTGGAACCCAGAGAGGCGAGTGGCAGGGTGATCCACCGACCGGCAAGGCGATGGCCGTCGATGAGGTCTTCTTCTTTCGGTTCGAAGACGGTCTCGTTGCCGACGTCTGGGGGCTCGAAGACACCTGGACGCGCAAGGGTCAACTAGGTCTTAGATAGTGGGCCGCGCAGCACGGGACTGTTGATCTCTACGATTCGGTCACCGCGACGTTCTCGTCCGGACAATCTCGCTCTTTCAGTAACAGTGGCTCGACCGGCTCCTGTTCGAAGTCGAAGGAGTTCCACATCGGATCCGCGCGCGCGTCGCGCTCTCCCAGCGTTCCCAGCCCCCACAACTGCTCGACCGTCTTCAACACGGACGAGAAGTCATACGTGTGGGAGTCGACGAAACCAGGCTTGGCCCATGGAGAGATGATGATCGCCGGCACGCGCGGCCCCATCCCGTAGAGGTCGACGTGCGGCGGTGGGACGTGGTCGTAGTAGCCACCGAAGTCATCCCATGTCAGGATGATCGCCATGTTGTCCCACTCCTCGCTTTTCATGAGGAGGTTGATCGTCCTGACCGTCCAGTTCTCGCCCCTGCAGATCCCGACGTTGCCGCCCGGATGGTCGTTCAGGCCGTGCGGCGGCGTAAGCCACGACATAGCGGGAAGCCGGCCCTCCCGTACCTCTTCGGGGAAGTCCACGGAGTCGATGACCTTGTTCCACATTGGTGTGAGGCGTATGCGCCGGACCATCTTGATCGCGCGCTGGTGGATGAATCCGCCCATGTAGTAGCGCCACGAAATGCCCTTCGCCTCGAGCAAGTCCATTAGGACCTTCATGCGCGTGCACGGCCAGCGTTCTATCCAGTACCGCTCCGCCAACGTGGGGACATCTGGGATCTCTTCGAGACGATAGGCATCGCGTTTCTCGGCCTTCGTCATCTTCCTGAACGACAGCATCCGCTCTTGTCTGTCTTTGCAGTACTCCCCGTGCTTGCCCGTGCCCGCCTGGTCTTCTCGCTCGTTGTCGACGAAGCGATCCGACTGACCCGCCATCGTCCAGAGATGCTCGACGGCCGTCGGGCCATACACCGAGCTGAAGAAACGATCCGCGAGCGCGTAATGCTTTGCGTACGCCCAATAGGCAGGGATGTCGGCTCGGTGGTATTGAACGTACGCCGCGAGCTCTCCTCCTTCGCTCGCCAGTTGGTCGAAGCAATTCATCTCTCCTCCGTTTATTGCGATGAGGCCATCGCTGAAGGAATGAGAGACGTCGGGAGCCTTGTCGGGGGCCCGCGTCAGCGGAACGGTCGTGCCATCGCACGTCTCGCCGGTGGTCGCGCCGTTTACTCCCTTCATACGGCCGAACATGTGGTCGAACGTACGGTTCTCTTTGATGAGAAAGACGATGTGCTTGAGCTTCGACCGCGCGAGCTCGAGGTCGACTTCGGTGTTCCCCGCGCCCCCTGATGGCTTCGGGCGATCGGGGCGCCCGGGCTTGTCCTTCTTTTCGGGCGCAGGCGAGGTAGTCCCCGTAGAGGCCGGTCCTGTCGGTTCGGGGTCGTCGACGCAGGCCGAGCTCACCAGCAGGAGCGCGACGACCGCGAGGACCCTGATACGTAAGAGCGACACGCCGGGAGGATACTTCCGCCCTCACCGCGGGTCCGCGGAGCCCGGGAGGCTAGAAGCGGCCTCCCGTGTAGCGGGTCATCTCGACGAGCTCGTCCGGCTCGCCGCCCAGGCGGCCACGGTCGAACCATTCCGAGATCGCCCTCATCGTCCTGCGGAGGGCTAGGCCATCGCTTCCGCCTGCCCGGCGGGCCGCCGTGCGGTGCTGCGCCATCGTCTCTGCGCTCGGGCGGGTCATCTCCTGCCTCCTTCCTCGGGGACGCCTCTATCGACGTCCATCTATCATCGATAATAGTCAATCATCGACGGATGTCAATAGTATCTTGCAGAATTATCGACCGTCATCGATAATGGGGATGCGCCACCCCCCGGGTGGCCGGATCCGCCCCACGAGAAGGAATGAGAGAGACGTGAAGAAGATCGAGCCCGTCGAGGCCTGCTGCCAGAACCCCGTGCTCCACTCGCCGCTCGAGGAGGTGCAGGCCGAGCGCATCGCAGACGCTTTCCGGGTCGTCGCCGACGCCGCTCGCCTCAGGATCCTCAGCCTCATGGCCAACAGCGACAACGACGAGAGCTGGGTGGGCGAGCTCACCGAGGCCCTCGGCTTGTCCCAGCCGACCGTCTCGCACCACTTGCGCGTGCTCCACGACGCAGGGTTGATCGAGCGCGAGGTGCGGGGTAACCGCACCTACTACAAGCTCGTGAGCGAGCAGGTCAACCTCCTTCGCAGCGTCCTCGAGCCGCCGCCGGCAAAGGTGCCGGCGGCGCAGGCATGAGTCCCGCCGACGCCCTCGAGTTCGTTTCTGAGAATCACCGCGCCGTCCTGATCACGCGCAAGGCGGACGGGGGCATACAGAGCTCTCCGGTGACGGTCGGCTCCGACGACGAGCGAGTGGTGATCAGCAGCCGCGAGACGGCCTACAAGACGCGCAACCTGAGGCGCGACCCGCGCGCGGTCCTGTGCGTCTTCACCGACAAGTTCTACGGCAAGTGGATGCAGATCGAGGGCGACACCGAGATCGTCCCGCTGCCGGAGGCGATGGAGCTGCTCGTCGATTACTACCGGCGTATCAGGGGTGAGCATCCCGATTGGGACGAGTACCGCGCGGTCATGGAAAAAGAGCGCCGTGTTCTTCTCCGGGTCGCGATCGAGAAGGTGGGACCGACCCGAGCCGGTTAGGTGTTTGCCCGCGAGGCGTGGCGGAAAGCATCACCGGGTGAAGCTCGAGCGAGACGCAGCCAAAGGAATTCACCGAGTCGAGGACGCCTACACGAACTTCTACCTGGTCGAAGACGAGGGACGCGTGACGATCGTCGACGCCGGGGTCCCCGGATCGTGGAAGAAGCTCCAATCGTCGCTCGCCCAACTCGGACTGAGCGCGGATCAAGTCGAGGCCCTCGTACTAACGCATGCGCACTTCGATCACATCGGCTTTGCCGAAAAAGCGCGCGTCGAGCTTGGCATTCCGATCTTGGTCCACGAGAACGACGCTTTGCTCACCAAACGTCCCCGCGAATATGGCAAGGAACGAAGTCGACTTGCCTACCTTCCACGCCGCAAGGCGATGCCCATAGTCGCAACGTTGACGGCCCGCGGCGCGTTCTGGCCCCGTCCGGTGCGCGAGATCGAAAGGTTTTCGAGCGACCGGCTCGACGTTCCCGGGGGGCCGCGGGTGATCTTCACGCCGGGTCACACGATGGGTCACTGCGCACTTCTATTCGAGGATCGAGACGCGGTCATAGCAGGCGACGCGCTCGTGAACCTCGATCCGTATACCGGCGAGACCGGCCCCCAGATCGTCTCGCGCGCGGCGACCGCGGATTCGGAGCGAGCCCTTCGAGCCCTCGACGCTATTGCCGAGACCGGTGTGAACACGGTCTTGACCGGTCACGGCGAGCCGTGGACGAAGGGTGCCGCCGCTGGGGTCGAACGAGCTCGAGCGGCGGGGATCTCTTAAGCCGAGCTCCTCGAAAGCCCGCCGATCAGTTGTTCAGCAGCAGGTTGAGCAGGATCGTGCCGATGACGGACGCCGCTATCGAGAACAGGATCATCCCCAAGCATCCCGGCCCTCCGCCCAGTGGCCGGATCTCCATGTTCCTGAATCGCATCGCGAGCTCCTCTAGTCGTTGCCGTTCTCGATCCGGCGGACTCGGCGCCGTCCCGCGCGTCCGCACAAGTCGTTCATCCTTACCTCGCCGATGCGCCTCCTAACCATCCGTTTGACACGACCGGTCGAGATGTAGCGGTAGAGGTCGTCGCCGGGGCACGCGGTCGCCGCGTAATCGCGGTGCCCGCCGATCTTTCTCGGCGGAACGTCGAAGCGCGCGCACGCCCACGCCAGGACGTCGACTGCCGCGTTCAGTTGCGCGCGTGGCACGTCTTGCTCGGAGAAGTTCCCGATGCACATTACGAGGAGATGACCCCTGGGGTTGTAGTTCGTGTTCGTGTTGCCCTTCGCCCAGGTGGGCCGCGCTCGGTACACGTTTCCGTGCCTGTCCACGAGCACGTGATACGCGATGTCGGGCCAACCCTGCGCCTGGTGACCGGCCTGCATGGCACGGAACCGATCCGGTGCCTCGCGGTTGCGCCAGAAGATCGCCCCGCTGTGATGGACCGTGACACGCTCGATGCGATGCCGTCGGTAAGCCCGCGTGGGAGGCCGCGCACCCCACGCCTCGCGGCAGATCCCGTCTATCTCCTTTCGCTCTCCGGCACCGGCGCGTTCGGCGAGAGCCGACACGAGAGACGCGCCGAGCAGGGCCGGCGGAGTCCACAAGAAGTCGCGCCGCGATAACTCGGGTGAGGAAGAGCAGTCTTCGCAGATGCCGGCCTCCTCTCGCGCAGATGTACGCAGGTCAGCTTAAGCCGATGCAACAATGTCCGGCATGCGACGGCCGCTTGCGACCGCGCTCGCTCTGCTCATGCTGATGGCGATCGCGGCGCTCTTTTCAGCGACGAAAGCACCGGTAGCTCCAACTGAGGTAGACGTGCGTCCGCTGTCGGCGGCGCGCGGCGCCGAGGGATCGCCCGGGTGGAAACGCCGCATGAGACAAGCCGTGCGCGGGCTGCCGATGTCGGTAGAAATCCGTTACCGAGGGCGCGTGCTGTTCCGCAAGGACGCGACGAACAAGCGCCCTCCGGCCTCGGTCCAGAAGCTCCTCCTTTCGATGGCACTGTTCCACCGCTCCGGCAACGACCGCATCGAGACGCTCCTGGCGGCCCGACGACGTCATGGAGACGTCGTACGCGGCGATCTGTGGGTCTTCGGGCGCGGCGATCCGTCGGTGACGAGCAAGCGTGGGGGCGGGGTGCGCGCCGACTTCCCGACGCGCCTGACCGCGTTCGTCAAGGCGGTGCGGTCGGCCGGGATAGAGCGCATCCGGGGCTCGGTCGCGGCGAGCAAGACGTACTTCAAACGCGACTGGGACGCGCGCGGATGGCTGTCGGATTACCAGGAGGAAGAGGTCGCGCTGCCGACGGCTTTATCGATCAACGAGAACGTACGGGGCGATGCGAGGACCCTCGATCCGGAGTTGGTCCTCGCCCGCAAACTGACAAGGCGACTGCGGGCCGCCGGCATCCGGGTCGGAGATGCTGCCAGAACGGGCGACAAGCGGATTCGAGGTCTTGACGTGATCGCATCGGTGGAGTCGGCGCCCTTCTGGGTCCTCGCCCGCGACATGAACAAGGTCTCCAACAACTTCTTCGCCGAGGTCCTCGGAAAACGCCTCGGCGTGCTCAAGTACGGAACGCCCGGGACCATTCGCAAGGGGAGCCGGGCGATCAAGGCCTTCGCGCGCGCTCGCGGCGTGCGACTGCGCGCATTCGATTCCTCCGGGTTGTCGTGGGCGAATCGGGTGTCGCCGCGCGGCGTCGTGTCGCTTCTTCGCTTCGCGCGCAACAGGGACTGGTGGCCGGCCCTGCGTCGCGGCCTACCCGGCGCGGGGGAAGGCACGCTCGAGGGCCGACTCGGCGGCGTGAAGCTGCGGGCCAAGACCGGAACACTGGACGGAGTCTCCACGCTTGCGGGATGGGTCTGGTTGGAACGGGTGGGCGAGTGGGCCGAGTTCGCGATCCTGTCCCGCGGCCTGAGCAAGGAGCGCGCCGTCGAGGCCGAGAACGAGCTCGTGCGGCTGGCGCACAACAGGGCTCGCCCGTGAGACGCACGTCATCGCGAGCGAGAGCAACCGTATCGGTCGTGACGAGCGCGGCCTTCGCGCTGGTCTTGGTGCCGGCGACAACGCCCGCCCGTGCGACGACGCCCGGAGCCAACGGCAAGTTCGCCCTCGAGACGTGCGGGCCGGAAGCTTGCCGACAACGCGGCATCTGGCTGACGAACGCAGACGGCACCGGCCTCGAGCGTCTCGTTGCGCGCGGCGGCTCCCCCGCGTGGGCGCCTGGAGGACGAAGGATCGCGTTTGACGACGATCGCTTCGGCACGTCCGACATCTTCGTGACCGGGCTGGCTTCGGACTCACCCACCCGCCTCACGCAAACCGAGGCCGACGACGAGGATCCGACGTGGTCTTTCGATGGTTGGTCCATCGCATTCACGCGCCGCGGGGCCGGCTCGTCTCATCTGTACGTGATGAAGTCGGATGGCACGGTCGTGGACCGGGTCGAGGGAACCGAGGGAGCGCAGGATCCGGCGTGGTCGCCGAACGACGACCGGATTGCGTTTGCGGACGAAGGTGTCGCCTCGCGCGACATCAAGGTCGTGGATCTCTCCGAAGGAACGATCTCGAACGTGACCACGGATGACGCCCACGAGGCAGAGCCCACGTGGTCGCCGGATGGCACCCAGATCGCATTCGAGCGACGGGTGTCGGAAACCAACGTGGAGATCTTCAAGGTCCCGGCGGTCGGTGGCGCCGCCGAGCGCGTGACGACGGCGGAGGGCAACGACGGATCTCCGGTGTGGTCGCCCGACGGCGAGTACATCGCGTTTCTCGCCAGCCGCAACCCCCCGGGATTGTTCCGAACGGCGGTCATTGGCGGGACGACCGAAAGGATCAAGCAGGTAGCGGCGCGCAGCGTGGATTGGCAAGCGTGCGCCAAAGGTTCGGAATGCCCCGGCGGCCGCGCCGAGCGGTTGGAGACCCGCATCCGCTCCGATTTCGAGAAGACGCAGCGCAAGATCCATACCTGGGGTCGCGTGCGTCCTCCGGTGCCCGGCGCGGAGGTCGAAGTCACCCTTTCTCGACGCAACGACGGCGAGTTCCGTCAAGTCGCCACGAAGAGAGATCAACTGAACGACGAGGGGCGCTATCGGGTGAGTTTTCGGCGGCCTCGCAGAGGGACGTGCAGGTTGGTCGCCCGCTTCGGCGGAAATGACGACTACGCCGTCAGCGAGGATGCCGAGACGTTCAAGTGCGCGATCCCGCTGCATCTCGTGGCCTATTCACCCGAGCAATTGCCGTCTCGCACCGAGCGCGCGCTCGAAAAGATCAACGGCGTCAAGGCATCCACCATGTGGAGCGGCTCGAAGTTCATGAAGTCCTCGCGAACCTACGGGGGCCGAGTCGTAGATCGTCCGCCCGGGTCGTACAAGATCCCGCTCGACGTTGCTTTCGTAGAGCCGAACGAATTCGCACGCTTCGCGCAGAATCGAGATCGCGATGCGATCCGTTCGCTCGGTGGGAACAAGGCGCTGATGGCCGCCGGAGAGGTACGGCTCCGAAAGGGTCACGATCGGTTGAAGATGCGCTTCAGCGTGGGCCGGGCTCGATCGATCGGTGCGATCTCGAATAAGAGCGCGCAGGGTTACGAGTTGATATTGCCCATGCCGGCCCCCCGCGCGAGCGTTGCGTTCAGGACGATCCTGATCGAGAAGCCACCGGGCGTCACCCGCAAGAGGATCGCCAGGAAGCTGCGCAACATCGCCGGGTCCAAGCCCCTCGAGCTGCGTTCGGAGAAGCAGGTCCCCTATCTGCGTCACGGCATGCTCGTGCAACCGCAACTCAAGGTGAAGCGGGCGTTCGGCGAGTTCTCGATACGTCCGACGAGCGGACGCTCACTCTCGATCGGGGGCCGGTGGGTGAGCAACAACATCAAGACCGACGGCGTGCCGGTCCTCGGACGCGTGACATGCCACAGGAAGATCTTTCGGCAGTTGCGTGGGGCGATGTCGGAGTTGCGTAGGCGGGGGCTTGCGCATACCGCGAGGCGTAGCAACTACGCGGGTTGCTTCAACCCTCGCTTCATCTCCTCCTATACCGGATCGGACGTCGGCCCCGTCAAGCGTCTATCGCGCCACGCGTACGGGATCGCGCTGGACATCAACGCGGGCACGAACCCGTTCGGTCGACGTCCCCGGCAGGATGGCCGCCTCGTGCGGATCATGAAGAAGTGGGGCTTCACGTGGGGAGGTCGTTGGGCGATTCCGGACGGGATGCACTTCGAATGGGAGCGGTTCCGGCGTTGAGCGCTGTCTTTCAGGACTAGCGGTCTGTTGCTCCCGGGCCCGTTAGCTGGACGTCGCCCTTCGTCGTTCGAACGAAGACTTGCCAGAAGTAGTACTCGTAGAACGTCTGCGGACGTTGCGCCATCTGGCGCGCGTAGGTGAGCACCGCCTCGACGTACGCGTCGCTGCGGTTGTAGGCGAAAACGGCGGCGCGCGGATTGGTCAAGACGTTCGACGCGCGCAGGTAACGCGCGGCCCCCAGGATCGCGTCCCGAGGATCCCGGATGTCGCCGCCGTTTCCGTATTGCTTCCACGTCGAGGGAAGGAACTGCATCGGTCCCAGCGCACCGGCCGGGCTTGGGCCGAGGATGCGTCCGAAGCGCGTCTCGATGAAGTTGATTGCAGCCAAGATCGTCCAGTCGACCCGATAGCGGCGTTGCGCCTCCTCGTAGAACGAAAGCAAGCGCTTCGGCGGCTCGGGTTTGATCGTCTCGAGTCGAATCGGAGGCTCGAGCGGCTGAAGTCCCGCCGACAGCCCGTATCCGGCTTCGAAGTTCGCGGTAGCGCGGCGTCGGAGGGGACCGTCCAGCAAACGAAGCGATGCCCGCGCGAGCCGCGGGTCGCGCGCCATCTTGCGATAGAGCCGCTGTTGGAAGAGCGCCTCGCGTTGGATGCGCGCTACGAGGGGGCCGTGCAATGCGCCGCCGCGAGCCAGCCACCGGTCGACGTCGTTCGACAGGTCGGCGTGGACCCGCTCGAGGGCGCGGGACAGAGAAGCCGGACGTCCGGGGAGCCGGGCCCCGAGGACGTAGGCCCCCTTGCCGGATGCCGGTGAGGACGTTTCGGGATCCGGCGTTTCGTCCGCCGGCTCGGACGGTCCCGGGTCCTCCGGCGCCCCCCCGGGCGCTTCCGACGACTCGATGGAGCGTGCTGCCCGTCGCTCTTCTTCGGGCGCTTCCGCGTCGCACGCCGTGAACGTCACCAAGGAAGCGAGCAGAAGCGCCGGTGCGGCGCGATGCAAACGGGGCAAGGGTTTCTAGAGGAGCTCGCCCGCCGACACCGTCCGGTCCCGGCCGCTGTTCTTTGCCCGGTACAGGGCGGCATCGGCGGCGCGCACGAGCGCCTGGCGAGTCGTACCGTTTTCCGGATATACGGCCACTCCAAGCGACAGCGTCGGTGGCATGAGCCGGCGGCCCTCGAACGTCACTTCGAGGTCGTGGGCCGCCACTCGAAGGGCTTCGGCGCGATTGCGGGTTCCTTCGGGCGGGGCGTCGGGAAGGATGAGCAGGAACTCTTCGCCGCCGTAGCGGCAAGCGATGTCCGCGCCGCGGATGCTCCCCTGCAAGAACGCCGCGAGGCGCTGGAGGACGATGTCGCCGGCCTCGTGCCCCAGGGTGTCGTTGACCTGCTTGAAGTTATCGATGTCGATCATGATGACGCCGAGCTGATGGCTCCCCCGCTCTGCTCTGAGGATCTCGCGATCGAGCGATTCCTCCATGTAGCGCCGGTTGAACAGGTTCGTTAGCGGGTCGCGCAGCGACTGCACGCGGAGGTCGTCGCGCGTTTCGATGAGTTCCGAGATCTCCCGGTTCCGGCGTTCGAGCTCTTCGACCCATACCTGCAGCCTCCGGTTTGCTTCGTCGGCTATCTGCTGACCGGTCAACCGTTCGGTGATGTCCTGGATGAACGCGTTGAACCGCGTGGCGCCGCCGACGGTCGTAGGCCACACGACGAGCTCGATGGGCACTTCGGTGCCGTCGCTCCGAAGCCCTTCGACCTGGATCCGCCGGCCGATGATCGGGCCTTCACCCGTGGCGAGGAAGCGCCCGAGTCCCTCATTGTGGGCGTCGCGGTATCGCTCCGGGATGATCGTCGTGCACAGCGGGCGTCCCACGATCTCCTCGCGCTCCCAACCGAATAGCGCGACGGCCTGAGCGTTCCAGTCGGTGATCACTCCCCGGTTGTCCATTTCGACGAACGCGTCGCTCGCCGTGTCGATGATCGCGCGCAGGCGCTCCTCGTTGTCGATCAACGCTTCTTCGATTAGGCGATGCTCGCCCGCCTGCCCGAGAAGCGTCCCGATGTGCTCCATGACCTCGAGGAAGTCAGGTTCCGGGGTGACCTTCTCGTCGGAGAAGAACTCCATCACGGCAACGACCTCGTCCTCGAGACGGACGGGGAAAGCAAGTGCCGCGTGCAACCCTGCTTCGCGCGCCGCGCTGCGCCGGAGGAAAGTCGGCTCGGTGGAGACGTCGTTCATCCACTCTGGGCGGCCGGTCTCGAGCACCCGCCCGGGCAGGCCCTCGCCTAGATCCAAGTGCGCCGCCTCCGACGCTTCGCGGAAGATATCGTGCGCCTCCGGGTCCGCAAGGTGCCAGAGCTTCGTCGACGCAAGCCGTCCGTCCTCGTCGACCCGGTACACGTGCCCAACCGGCCAACCCGTCTGGTGGCATACCTCTTCGACGGCAGCCTGAACGGCGTGCTCGAACGTCGTTGCGGCGTTGGCCGACACGGCAACGGCCTGCAATAGTCGCACCCACGACGTCTTCTCCTCGAGCGCGCCCTCGGCCGCCTTGCGTCGGGAGATGTCGAACAGTTGGGCGAAGAAGAACAAGACACGGTCTCGTTCGTCCGTTATGAGAGACGCGGTGAACACCCCACACCCGACCTTTCCGTCGCCGCGGATAAACGTGACCTCGTCCTGGAAGGTTCTTGGCCCGCCGACGAGCGCGTCCGACATGAAGCGCCCCGTGCGCTCGAGCGCCGCGGGGTGAGCAAGTGCTTGCCATGAGCTCGCGAGCAGCTCTTTCTTGGACCGCGCCATCATGTCGGCGAGCATCTCGTTGACCCGGATGAAACGGCCGTCGTCGCCGATCACGGCCATGCCCACGGCGGCTTTCTCGAAGCCGAGCCCGAACTGCTCTTCGATGTGTCTCTGTATCTCAGCCGGCGAGGCGGCGAGAAGCGGCTTCCTCCCGCCGGCGTCGTCGCGTGGATTGATCGAGGCCATGACTCCCCTTCGCAGGCACCCCGTGCCTCAACGTGACTACCATCATGCTTTATCGGCTGGCCTTACCGTGGTAGTTGAGAGGCTTATTTCCCTTATGTCCCGAATCAATCCGTCTGTTCGGGCCCTGATCGGGTGTCTGGTCGCCGGATCGCTCTTTCTCGGGGCGTGCACGGCCGGAGGAGACGACGGGGTCACGTGCGCGCGCGAGGAGGTCGTGCTCGAAGACGGACTTGCCGTGACCGATATCCGCTGCGGGCCCGGGCCCGTTGCCGAGCGAGGGATGATGGCGACCGTCGACTACGAAGCCGAGCTCGCAGACGGGAGCGAGATCAACACGGGGGCCGGCGACGCCGACGAGTACACCTTTCGTCTCGGAGCGGGTCAGGTCGTTGCCGCCTGGGACATCGGCCTCGTCGGTATGAGCGTCGGGGGCACGAGGCGCATCGAGGCGCCGCCCGAGTTCGCCTACGGAGAGGCGGGGTTGTTCCCGGACGTACCGCCGAACGCGGCCGTGACCTTCGAGGTCGAGCTGCTCGACTTGGAGGAGCCTCCGGAGTAAGGAACCGCTAGATCCAGCACCACCCGGGGGGAGGCACGTCCTCGTTCGAATCGGACACCGAGGGGCTGGTCGTCTCGCGTCCCTCGATGGTCGTCGTGACCGTCGTCGTGATCATCGTCCCCGCCGGCTTGTCGCAGTCGTCGAAGAACAGCAGACGCTCGGTCCACTCCGCGCGCGTAATCGGACGTTTGGTCAGGATCGGGAAGTAGAAGATGAAGAACGCCACCGCGATTGCAGTAAATGTCGCGACTGCGGCGCGTGCTTCCCACGACTTGCCGAGGCGCACCGCGACGTAGCCAAGCGCCAGGCACATGAACGGAATCGTCGCGACGAAGTAGAAGAGGAAGACGGTCGGCCGGTCTATTGGCAGTAGCCACAGACCGTAGGTGAAGAAGAAGCCTGCAAGGATGATCCCCTCGGGACGATTGAGCCCTCGTCGCCGGACCCACTGCCACATGACGTAGACGATTGCGAGGATCGACGCCCACCACACGAACGGGCTCCCGGTGGCGATGATCTCTTGATAGTTGCCCTCGTCGTCGGTTTCGAAGAAGTAGGAAACGGGCCGCTTGAGCAGGATCCAAGACCAGCCGGGCGATTGATATCGATGGCTCGAATCGTCCAGCGTCTTGGTGTGGAAGGTCCAGTTGAATGACTGCTCGGCAGCAAAGCTTCGCCACCACGAGTCCTCGTTCCACGGCAACGAAACGACCGGGCCTCCCAGGTCCCGCGGCTCTTCTTCTTGACCCGTGACGTCCGTAACGTTCGTGTACGACGCGGCGTAGAAGAGGAGGGGGGCAATCAGTAGCCACAACAAGATCGTCGGCCCCTCGCTGCGCGCGGCCCCCGCGATCGCAGTGTCCCAGCCCTCGTCTTTTCGGGCCGCTATCTCCCACACAATCGTGAGCACGATAGCGGCCACTATGACCACGGCCCCCGACCACTTCGACGCGAAGGCGGCGCCTGCCGCGAGTCCCGCAGCAAGTCGCCAGGGCCGTCCCAGGATCAGCGCCCGAGG
>JALZCA010000071.1 GCA_030863285.1 Actinomycetota bacterium
CCGCCAGGTGCAGGACCTGAGCGGTTGCATCCGCTGAGACGCCCAGCGCGCGCAGGTCGTCGGAATCGAGGCTGGTGAGGACCGTCACCGCGAGCACCATCACCCGGTCTTCGGCCCCATCGACGGCCGCGCGCATCATCTCGGTCCCGCCAAACGAGTGGATGGTCGTGAAGGCGACGTCGAGACCGGCGACCGCGGCGACCGCCCCGGAGACCTGCGCGGGGATGTCGTGCAGCTTGAGGTCGAGAAAGAGCCTCGTCGCCGGCGCGAGGTCGCGGACCAGCGCCGGCCCACCGGAGGCGAAGGCGGTCAGGCCGATCTTGTGGGCCCCGGCCGCGGCAGTCGCCCGCGCCAGCCGGCGCGTCTCTTCGGGATCCGGTGCATCGAGCGCGACGCAGATCGGGTTGTCGCTCGAGCTCGCCCCGGTCACTAGGCCTCGAGCTTGATGGCGCCGACGAGGTCGGAAACCTTGTCGATTTCGTGCTGCGCCATGTATTCGCCGATGCCCTTGCCGACCTCGACCAGCGCGGTGGGATCGACGAAGTTGTGCGTCCCGACCGCGACCGCGGACGCCCCGGCAAGGATCAGCTCGACCGCGTCGCGCCCCGACGTGACGCCCCCCTGTCCGATGATCGGCACGTGGGGAAAGGCCCGGTACACCTCGTGGATGGCGCGCACTGCGATCGGCCGGATTGCCGGTCCCGACAGGCCCCCGTAAGTGCCGGCCAGCTTCGGACGCCTAGTCTCGATGTCTATCGCCATGCCGAAGACGGTGTTGACGAGCGATAACCCGTCCGCGCCGGCCTCGAGGGCTGCGGCCGCGATGTCGACGATCGAGGTCACGTTCGGCGACAACTTTGGATAAACGGGCACGACCTTCTTCATCGCGTTCTTCACGCCTTCGACAACCGCGGCGGTCGACTCGGCGGAGTGGGCAAACATGTTGTTGCGGTCCTCGAGGTTGGGGCACGAGATGTTGATCTCGATGGCCGCAACGCCCCGGCCCTTGAGCCGCAGCCGCTCCGCGACCTTCACGAACTCCTCGACGGTGTTGCCGGCGATCGAGGCGAAGACCGTGACGCCTTTCTTGAGCAGCCAGGGAAGGTCTTCTTCGACGAAGTAGTCGACGCCTTTGTTCTGGATCCCGATCGAATTCAGCATCCCGGCGGGCGTCTCGCACATCCGCGGCGTAGGCTTGCCTCGCCACGGCGTGAGCGTCATCGACTTGACGATGATCCCGCCGACCTTGGTCGTATCGATGAAGGCCGACGCCTCGCGTCCCGCCGCGAGCGTTCCCGACGCGGCCAGGATCGGAGTCGCGAGCTCTATCCCGCCGAGCTTCGTCGACAAATCGGGAAGAGAAGGCGTGCTCGAAGAGATCGTCCGTACCGACATCGGTCAGTTCCCCGGAGGAGGGTGCTCGTCGTCGGTGCCGGAGAGCTCGGTTTGCCGGCGCGGGACGCCGGCCGGCGACAACTCCGCCTGGTCGCTTGCGACCAACTCGACCTCGCCGTCCCACAGCACCGAGGCGCCGTTGAAGACGGGGCCCTCCGTACACGAGCGCGCGTAGTAGAAGTCGTCGCTCATCTCTTTGCTCTTCTTGCGTGGCCGGATGGGCATCACGCAAGTCATGCAAACGCCGTAGCCACAGGCCATCAATTCTTCGACGGCGACCTGCACGGGGATCTTCTTGTCGACGCAGGTCCGCGACACTGCCGCGAGCATCGGGTGCGGTCCGCAGGTGTAAACGACTTCGGTCTCGCATTTTTCGATCGTCTCGTCGAGCACGTCGGTGACCCGTCCCTGCTCACCCATCGACCCGTCGTCGGTGGTGATGTGGTACACGGATGCGAGCCTGCGCACGTCGATCGCGTTGAGCAAGAAGCGCGAGCTGCGCGCGCCCAAGATGACGTCGACGCGGTGTCCTTCGTTGCGCAGCTCATCGGCCAGGAAGAACAGGGGGGCCGCGCCGATCCCACCCCCGACGAGCAAGCAGTGCGCGCGGCGCTTCGGCAAGGCGAAGCCGCGCCCGACGGGCCCGATCAGGTCGAGGTTCGCGTGCGTGCGCAGAGACGCGAGGTACTCGGTGCCCGGCCCCCGAATGTCGAACACGATCTCGATCGTCGACGACCATCCTCCACGCTTGTGTACCCGGTAGACCGAAAACGGACGTCGCAGGATGAAAGACCGGTCCACGCCGCAACGGACATTGACGAACTGACCGGGACGCACCTTCTCGCCGATGTCGGGCGCGACGATCGTGAGCGAGTGGTAGTGGTCGCCGTACTTCTTGTGCGAAAGCACTTCGCCGACGGTCTTCAGCAAGGTTCGCCCTCCGCAGTCGGGTCCGGTCCGGCGCTTCTCGAGACCGTCGCTGCTTGCCCGGCGAGATCGGCGAGGAAGGACTGCAGGGAGCGAACCCCCACGTCGCCGCGGATGAGCGCCTCGATCCCCTGTACGGCTGCTGCCATGCCCGCCATTGTGGTACACGACGCTACTCCCGCCTCCACCGCGGCCGTCCGGATGTAGTAGCCGTCGGTGCGCGCCCCCCGCCCGAAGGGCGTGTTGAAGACCATCTCGATCGAGCCCGATGCGATGCGCTGCACGACCGTGTCGGCGCCGGAGGCGTCCGACACCTTCGAAACGACCTCGCATTCGACCCCAGCCCGCCGCAGGATCTGGGCGGTTCCGGCCGTGGCGACGAGGTCGAAGCCGAGGTCGCTGAGGCGCTTGGCCGGGAAGATCACCGAGCGCTTGTCGCGGTTGGCGACCGAGATGAAAACCGTGCCCTTCTGCGGCAGCGAGATCCCCGCTCCGAGCTCCGCCTTGGCGAACGCCAGGCCGAAGTCGCGGTCGATCCCCATGACCTCGCCCGTCGCGCGCATCTCGGGCCCCAGGATGGTGTCGACGCCCGGGAAGCGCTCGAACGGCATGACCGCCTCCTTGACTGCGACGTGCTCGAGGCGATCGTGGCCTACGCCTTCGCGCGGGATTACGCCCTCCGCGCGCAAGTCGGCGATCGTCTCACCGGCCATGACGCGCGCGGCGACCTTCGCCAGCGGCACGCCGGTCACCTTGGAGACGAACGGGACTGTGCGCGAGGCGCGCGGGTTGGCCTCGATCACGTAAACGCTCTCGTCGCGCACAGCGAACTGGATGTTGATGAGGCCCTTGACGCCAAGGGCCTCCGCCAGCGCCCGCGTTGCATCCACGACCGCGTCGACTTGCGCTTTCCCGAGCGTGAACGGAGGCAGCGCGCATGCGGAGTCACCGGAGTGGATGCCCGCTTCCTCGATGTGCTCGAGGACCCCTCCGACGTAGAGCTCGTTGCCGTCGTAGATCGCATCGCAGTCGACCTCGATCGCGCCCTCGAGGAACTTGTCGACGAGAACGGGGTGCTCGGGCGAGACGTTTGCGGCGGTCGCCATGTAGCGCTCGAGCGACGACTCCTCGTAAACGATCTCCATGGCCCGCCCGCCGAGCACGTAGGAGGGGCGGACCAGGACGGGATAACCGATGCTCGCCGCGACCGCACGTGCCTCGGCAACCGAGCGCGCCATCCCGTTCGGGGGGTGCGGGAGCCCGAGGTCGGCCAGCAGCGCGCCGAACCGCTCGCGATCCTCGGCGCGATCGATCGCGTCGGGCGACGTACCGAGGATCGGGACGCCGGCCGCGGCAAGACGGGTGGCGAGCTTCAGCGGCGTCTGGCCCCCGAGTTGCACGATCACGCCCCACGGCCGCTCTTTCTCGACGACGTTCATCACGTCTTCGAACCAGAGCGGTTCGAAGTACAGACGGTCGGACGTGTCGTAGTCGGTCGAGACCGTCTCGGGATTGCAGTTGAGCATGATCGTCTCGTAGCCCGCGTCGCGCAGCGCGAAGGCGGCGTGCACGCAGCAGTAGTCGAACTCGATGCCCTGACCGATGCGGTTCGGCCCCGAGCCCAGGATCAACACCTTCTTGCGCTCGGACGGCGCGACTTCGTCTTCTTCCTCGTAGGTCGAGTAGTAGTAGGGCGTATCCGCCTCGAACTCGGCCGCACAGGTGTCGACGGTCTTGTAGGTCGGCACGAGGTCGAGCGCCTTGCGGTAGACGCGCACCTCGGCCTCGGTGCACTCCAGCCGTCGCGCTATCTGCGCATCCGAGAAACCCGCCCGCTTGGCCCGACGCATGAGCGCCTTGCCCGCCCGATCGAGCGTCCCCGACTCGGCGAGGCCCCGGTCGACGTCTGCGATGTACCGGAGTTGGTCCACGAACCACCGGTCTATGCGGCTTGCCGCCGCGACCTCTTCGACATCCCATCCCTCGAGCAGAGCCCCGTACGCGAGGTGCAGGCGGTCCTCTGAGGGCCGCGCCAGCGCCCGGCGCCAGTCCTCTCCGTCGCCCGGAGAGCGCGCAACGACCCCTTCGAGACCTCGCTCCAGGGACCGGAACCCCTTCTGCAACGCCTCGGGGAACGTTCGGCCGATCGCCATAACCTCGCCGACCGATTTCATCGAGGTGCCGAGCGTGTCGTCCGCGCTGGGGAACTTCTCGAACGTCCAGCGCGGGATCTTCACGACGACGTAGTCGATCGACGGTTCGAAGGACGCCGGCGTCTTCTTCGTGATGTCGTTCGTCACCTCGTCGAGCGTGTAACCCACGGCGAGCTTGGCGGCGATCTTCGCTATCGGGAAACCCGTGGCTTTAGACGCCAGCGCCGATGAGCGCGACACGCGCGGGTTCATCTCGATGACGACGCGGCGACCGGTCTGAGGGTCGATCGCGAACTGGACGTTCGAGCCACCAGTCTCGACGCCGATAGCGCGCATGATGCGCGCGCCGTCGTCGCGCATGCCCTGGTACTCGACGTCGGTGAGCGTTATCGCAGGAGCAACCGTGATCGAGTCACCGGTATGCACGCCCATCGGGTCGACGTTCTCGATCGAGCACACGACGACGACGTTGTCGGAGGCGTCGCGCATCAACTCGAGCTCGAACTCCTTCCAGCCCTCGATCGACTCCTCGATCAAGACCTCGGAGATCGTCGACAGCCGAAGCCCCTCCGCGGCAATCTTGCGCAGGGTGGCCGCGTCGTGGACCACGCCCGAGCCACCGCCGCCGAGCACGTACGAGGCGCGGCAAACGACCGGATAGCCGATCTCGTCGGCCGCGGCGAGCGCCTCGTCGACCGTGTAGGCGAACTGCGAACGCGGCAGCTCGAGGCCCGCCTCGGTCATGACCTGCTTGAACATCCTGCGGTCTTCCGCGCGCCGGATGGTCTCGGGAGTGGCGCCGACAAGCTCGACGCCGTGTGTCTCGAGAGCGCCGCCCAGGGCCAGCTCCATCGCCACGTTGAGGGCCGTCTGCCCCCCGAGCGTCGGGAGACACGCCTGCGGTCGCTCGCGCTCGATGATCTTCGTCACGAACTCGGGCGTGATTGGCTCGACGTAGGTCGCGTCGGCGAACTCCGGGTCGGTCATGATCGTGGCGGGGTTCGAGTTGACGAGGACGACCTCGTATCCCTCGGCGCGCAGGACCTTGCAAGCCTGCGCCCCGGAATAGTCGAACTCGGACGCCTGACCTATGACGATCGGGCCGGACCCGATGACGAGGATCTTGTGGATGTCGTCGCGGCGCGGCACCTCTAGCTCGCCCCCGGACCGTCGGCGTCGAGGTGCGCGATCTCGAGCCGGTTACCGGCGGGGTCGCGCGTGTAGAAGCGATGCCTCCCCGGAAGGTCCGAAGCCTGCTCGATGTGGACGCCCGCCTCGCGTAGAGCGTTGATCACCTCGGAGAAGTTGCTCACGACGAGACCGAAGTGGGCCGTCTGCGGCGGGTTGTGCGGATCGATCGAGATGTGCAGCTCCTGACGTCCGATCTGGAACCAACTGCCTCCGGGCCGCGTCCCCGGCGGTTTGGGGAGTCGCTCGAGGCCGAGGCAGACCTCGTACCACTGGACGACCTCATCCATCAGCTCCTCGGGAGCGGTGATGTTGACGTGGTCGATCCCGCGGAAGTCGAACGCGGCCATTACTTACGGTTGGCCCCCTTCGCCTCGGCGGTGCGCTTGTCGCGCGCCCTCTTCTTACGCTGCCGGTCTTTTTTCCAGCGAGTCCGCTTGCGATCTCCGCGACCCATTTAATCTCCTCTCTGGCTTCGTCCGCGATCGTCTAGACGATCGCTCGCTGTGTTCGCCTTCCCCTCGCTCTCTGCTGTGTTCGGCTCTCTGCTCGGTCTCCGCTGCGCTTGGCTCACACCCCGCTGTCATCCCTTCATTACCTCTGCGACCTGCAGGTCGCTCGGTTCGAATTCTGCGATCAATTTGCGGAACTGCGTAAAGAGATAGCGCGAGTCGTGCGGGCCCGGCCCCGACTCCGGGTGGTACTGGACGCTGTAGGCGACGCCGGGGATCGCGAGGCCCTCGACCGTTCCGTCGTTGAGGTTCACGTGCGTCACCGACGCCGGCGTCTTCGTAACGGAGTGCGCCTCGACCGCGAAGCCGTGGTTCTGGCAGGTGATCTCCACGTGGTCGTGCCCGAGACGGCGAACGGGATGGTTCCCGCCGCGGTGGCCGAAGGGCAGCTTGTAGGTCTCGGCGCCGACCGCCAGACCGAGGATCTGGTGCCCCAGGCAGATCCCGAACACCGGGAGGCGTCCGAGTAGCGACGACACGGTCTCGATCGCGTACGTCAAGGGGGCCGGGTCGCCGGGGCCGTTCGAGAGAAACACCCCGTTGTAAGCGCCGGCGAGGACCTCGGCGGCGCCCGTGTAGGCCGGCAGGACGGTGACCTCGCAACCCACCGACGCGAGCAGATCCAGCAGGTTGTGCTTGATCCCGAAGTCGAGAGCAGCAATGCGCACGGGATCGCTCCCTCCTGCCTCGAGCAGCGATCGACTCGAGATCGCGTGCTCGCTGCCGGCCGCGTAGCCGCCGCGCGCTCGCTCGGCAAGGGTGTCGGCTCCCCATCCGTACGCCGTCTGCGTGGTGACCTCGCGCGCCAGATCGCGCCCCACGAGCCCGGGCCACGCGCGGGCGAGGTCGACCAGCTCGTCAACCGAGTGATCCTCGGTCGAAAGAGCCGACTTCATCGCCCCTTTGGTCCGAACGTGGCGAGTGAGGCGTCGCGTGTCGACTTCGCTCAGTGCGGGAATCGCGTGACCTCGGAGATATCCGTCGAGGGACTCCTGCGCGCGCCACGAGGAAGGACTCTCCACCCCGGCGCGGGTCACGAAGCCCGCGACCCAGGGCCGTCGCGACTGGTCGTCGTAGCCGTTCGTCCCCGTGTTGCCGATGTGCGGAGTCGTCATCGTGACGATCTGACCGTGGTAGGAGGGATCGGTCAGGACCTCCTGATAGCCGGTCATAGAGGTGTTGAAGCAGATCTCGCCCGTGACCGTCGCGCGCGCTCCGAAACCGACACCCTCGAAGGACGTGCCGTCTTCGAGAACGAGCAAACCCGGCGTCTCGCTCACACCAGCACTTCCTTGAGGACCCTCCCGTCGACGACCGTGCGGCGACCGCCGAAGAAGTTGTGTACGACCTTGCCTCTCATCTCGCGCCCTGCGAACGGCGTGTTGCGGCTCTTCGACTCGAGCTCGCCCGGAGCGACCGTCCAGGTCGCGGCCGTGTCGAATACGACGACGTTGGCCGCAGCCCCCGGCTCGAGCGGTCCCCCATGTCGATCGAGTCCGAGGATCCGCGCCGGAGTGGTCGACAAACGATCCACCGCGTCGAGCAGCGAAAGGTGACCGGGCGCGACCAGCTCGGCCAGCGTCAGCGGCAGCGCGGTCTCGAGCCCTATGAGACCCGGCGGCGCGAACTGGAACTCGACGTCCTTTTCTTCGACCGCATGCGGTGCATGGTCGGTCGCGATCGCGTCGATGGTCCCGTCGGCGAGCCCCTCGATGACGGCCTTCCGGTCCGCGTCCGTGCGGAGCGGCGGGTTCACGCGCGCGTTCGGGTTGTAGTCCTCGAGCGCCTCGTCGGTCAACGTGAAGTGGTGGGGAGTCGCCTCCGCGGTGACGCGCACGCCTTCGGCCTTCGCGCGCCGGACCAGATCGACGGTGCCCGCGGTCGAGATGTGCAGCAAGTGAAGACGGCACGCGGTCAACTTGGCCAGCGCGATGTCGCGCGCGGCCATCAGTTCCTCCGCCTCGGCGGGGATGCCGCGCAGCCCGAGCGCCACCGACCGCACACCCTCGTGCATCTCGCCGCCCTCGGCCAGCGCCTCGTCCTCGCAGTGCTCCGCGTAGATGGCATCGAAGGTGACGAGGTACTCCATGATGCGGCGGGCGAGAAGCGCGTTCTGGACGCCGCGACCGTCGTCGGTGAACAGCCGCACCCGCGCGGCACTGTGCACCATCTCGCCGAGGTCGGCCATCTTCTCGCCGCGCTGCCCGCGCGAGAGCGCGCCGGCGGGCACGACGTCGACCAGGTTCGCCTCACGCCCGAGGGCCCACACCTTCTCGACGATGGCGGCGGAATCGGCAACCGGATCGGTGTTCGGCATCGCGCAGATCGCGCCGTAGCCGCCGGCGGCCGCGGCAGCCGAGGCGCTCGCGATCGTCTCCTCGTCCTCGCGCCCCGGCTCGCGCACGTGCGTGTGCATGTCGACGAAGGACGGAGCTACGACCGTCCCGGAGACGTCGACCACCTCGGAGTCGGGGCTCTCAATCCCCCGGCCCACCGCCGCGATGACGCCGTCTTCGATGAGCACGTCCGCGATCTCGTCGCGAGACGCGACAGGATCGACGACCCGCCCACCCTTCAGCAGGTAAGCCGTCACGCGTTCACCTCCGC
>JALZCA010000084.1 GCA_030863285.1 Actinomycetota bacterium
GGGCGAAGACGCCGCTCCGCCCCCGGATCAGCAGTCCTGAGGAGGCGCGCGCCGGACGCGCGCCGTGAACGCCGCACGGCCCCCGACCTCAGGGGCGGCGGCGCCAGCGATCCGAGAACCAGGCCCCCGCGACCACCAGGCCCACGACGAAGACCCCTACGACCACGGCCTCGGCGGGGAGCGAAAACGGCACCTCTTCTCCTTGACTTGAATCTCGGTAGCACTTGAGACGCAGTCTCGCTAATCTCTGGCCATGGGACTAACAGCGCGCGTGCGTGTCAGTTGGAACTAAGCTCGGCCGCCGGTTCAGATCTCGGGCTGCGCGATCGCAAGAAGTCGCGCACGAGGGCCGAACTGACCGAGGCCGCCCTGCGCCTGTTCAAGGAGCGCGGTTTTCGGGCGACGTCGGTCGACCAGATCGCCGCCGAGGCGAATGTCTCCCGCAGCACGTTCTTTCGCTACTTCGGGTCCAAGGAAGGCGTTCTCTTCTCGCGCTCCGACGAGATCGCGAAGCTGCTCGTCTCTTTTCTCGCCGCGCGCCCGCTCGATGAGGGTCCCCTGCAAGCGTTCGAGGAGGCGCTCGTCGAGGTCGCGCACCTGGTCGAGGCGAGCGCCGATCGTGAGGTCGCGGCGAGCTTCGAAGAGACGATGCGCAGCGATCCGGTTCTCCAGACGAAGGGCTATATCCAGTCGGATCGCTGGACGGGCGTCATAGCCGATTGCTTTGCTCGCCGCCGCTTACCCGACGCCGAGATCGACGGGTCCGACCGGCTCGCTGCCGCAACCTGCGTGGCGGTGGCGCAGCAGATCGGAAACGAATGGCGTCAATCGGACGTGGGAGCGGAGACGGCAATTCGCCAGGCGTTCGCCGAGTTGCGCAGGATGGCGGTGCCGCGCTGAGAAACGTTTCTTAGCGGTCGTTGGCCGCGGCGAAGTCGAGCGCATGGCCGCGCACCACGGCCCCCTCGACGACCGAGAAGTTGAGCGACTGGAAGTCGACGAAGTTCGACATCAAAGTGCACGGTGAGGGTTCGCCGTGCTCGGCCTCGGTTGGGATGCCCTCGACGCAGTCCTGGTAATGGTGATGGGCACCCATCAGGTGGCCGATCTCGTGCGAGGCGATCTTCGACGTCGCCGCGTAATAGAAGGTCAGCGGCCCGAACTCGAGGTTCTCGTACTGCGAGATCTCGCCGACCGCAAACGCGTGGCGGTCGTAGCGCACTCCGCCGATGCAGTCGGCCTGGCCCGCGACCGCCCTTCCCAAACCCGGAGCCGTCATGTCCAGATCGGTCAGCGTGTAGACGATGTCGAACCCGCGCGGTCGGGTGCCGCCGAACTGCTTGCGTGACAGATTGATGATCTTCTGCGAGTCCTCGATCCGCTTGCGCGGCTGGTCGAGAAGTCCCCACTTCTTGAAGTTGAGCTTGATGTCCAACGGCGCGTAGGAGCTGGGAGCCTTCGCGAGGTGCTTTTTCGCCTCTGCGACCATGGCCTGGAACTCGGCTTTCGCCTCACGCCGCAGGGAGTCGTTGCCGGTCCGCCTTGCCCTGCGGAGTTTTGCGGCCACCGCTGCGCCTTGCTTGAAGTCGAGGAGCACGTAGACGTCCAGCGACACGGTCTTGCCGCCGTCGGTGACGCCGGACACGGAGACCGATTCGGGAACGAGCTCGGTGCAGTCGGGCGGTTCCTCTTCGTCGATGATCCGGGCAGTGGGGGAGCCGATTGCCGGAGACGAGCCGGCCAGCAGGGCGGCTGCGACGACCGCGACCAGCATGAGCAGGAAAAGTCGACGCATGATCTGTGAAACCTCCTCTAGAGCACCCTTGCCAAAAGAGGTTCAACCCCAGCCGCTCGAATCCTGCGTCTGGCCGGCGGCCCGCTCTGCGACCTACGCCACCACGTCTTGCGGCGGCGGTCTCTCCTTCGCGCGGAAGTACCCGACGACGACGGTGGTCAGGGCTGCCACCGGCACTGCCAGGAAAGCGCCCGCGATGCCGGCGACGATCGCTCCCGCGGTCAGTGACAACAAGATGACGAGCGGGTGGAGGTTGACCGCCCGACCCAACACGATCGGCTGGAGCACGTCGCCCTCGATCTGTTGCACGGCGATCGTCACGCCCGCGATGACCGCAGCTGCGAGGAAACCCTTCGTCACGAGCGCGACCAGCGTGGCGATGATCCCCGCGATGACCGCTCCCACCAGGGGGAAGAACGCGGCGAAGAACGTGATGATCGCGAGCGGAAGGACGAGCGGGACGCCCATGATCAACAGGCCCGCCCCGATGAAGATCGCGTCTACGACTCCCACTATCGCGGTGCCTCGGATGTAAGCGCCAAGCGCGGTCCACGAACGAGAGGCGATCTCGCGCACGTCCTCGCGGCGCTCCCCCTTGAAGAGCCCGAGGAAGGCGTTGGAGATGCGCTCGCCGTCCTTGATGAAGAAGAACAGCAGCACCAGCGTGAGGATGAATCCGGTGATGCCCTCGATCACGAGATATGCGCCCTTGAACGCACCGCTCACGAGATCGTCCTGGCGCGCCCTTAGCGCCTCGCCGGCTTGATCGAGATAGCCCTCGATCTCGGCGCGCGTCAGATCGAGCGGGCCTTCGGTGAGCCAGGTGATCACGTCTTCGGCCCCCGTACGGACTTCTTCGGCGATGTCGTCGAACTGATCCGCGACCTGCGGAGCAATTACGTAGATCGCCCCGGCGAATATGCCTATGGCCCCGAGCATCGTGATCCAGGTTGCGAGCAGCGAGGGGACGCGGCGCCGACGAAGCGCATTCGCAACGGGTACGAGCAGAGTCGACGCGAGAAGTGCGACAAAAACAGGGATGAATACGAGCCGCAGCGCAACGAGGACGTAGACGAGTACGACGGCCGCGGCCCCGATGACCAGTAAGCGCCAGCTGTAGGCCGCCGCGGTGGCCAGACCCCGTGGGACCTCGATGTGCTTGCGGTCGATTGTCACCCGCGCATGTTCCCCCATCGGCACACGCTTAGTCACTCGAGCTCACTCCCAGACGAGCGGTTATCCGCGAACGCGCCGGGTAAGGCCCGACCTAAGGCGAGTGGACGGTCATTCCCGGCTCCGCACGCGATCTGAGGTCTGCAGCCGAACACACCGGCGGTGGCGACGAGGGAGGACGCGATGAAGGCGCTGACGTGGCACGGGAAACGGGACGTTCGTATCGACGAGCACCCGGATCCGCGCATAGAGAAGCCGAACGACGCGATCATCCGCGTCACCACCACCGCCATCTGCGGGTCGGACCTGCACCTGTACGAGGTGATGGCGCCGTTCCTCGACGAAGGAGACATCCTCGGACACGAGTCGATGGGGATCGTCGAGGAGGTCGGTCCCGAGGTAACCAACATCGCGCCCGGCGACCGGGTCGTCATCCCGTTCAACATTGCGTGCGGGCATTGCTTCATGTGCGGTCAGGGCCTTCAATCTCAGTGCGAGACCACGCAGGTGCGCGAGCAGGGCTCCGGTGCCGCGTTGTTCGGCTACACGAAGCTGTACGGGCAGGTTCCCGGGGGCCAGGCCGAGTACCTGCGGGTCCCCCAGGCGCAATATGGCCCGATCAAGGTTCCCGACGGCCCCCCCGATGAGCGCTTCGTCTATCTCTCCGACGTCCTTCCGACCGCGTGGCAGGCCGTCGAGTACGCCGGCATCCCCAAAGGTGGGAGCGTCGCGGTGCTAGGTCTCGGCCCAATCGGCGACATGGCCGCGCGGCTCGCGCTGCATCGCGGGGCCGATCAGGTCTTCGGCATCGACCTCGTCCCCGAAAGATTGGAACGGGCGCGCGAGCGCGGCGTCATTGCGTTGAACCTCGACGAGCACGACGACGTCGTCGAGGCGGTGCGGGAACTAACCGCGGGACGCGGCCCCGACGCGGTTATCGACGCGGTCGGAATGGAGGCGCACGGCTCGGCGAGCGCGAAGCTTGCCCACCAGATGGTGAGTCTCATGCCGGACTTCATCGCGAGAAAGATGATGAAGAAGGCGGGCGTCGACCGGCTGTCCGCGCTCTACCTCGGGATCGAGCTCGTGCGTCGCGGCGGGACCGTGTCGCTGAGCGGCGTCTACGGGGGAGAGGCCGATCCCTTGCCGATGATGACGATGTTCGACAAGCAGATCCAGTTCCGCATGGGCCAGGCGAACGTGAAGAACTGGGTCGACGACATCTTGCCTCTCGCCCTCGACGAGTCCGACCCGTTGGGCCTCGAGTCATTTCACACCCATCAGATGCCGCTCGAGGAAGGACCGCGCGGTTACGAGATCTTCCAGGAGAAGAAGGACGACGCGATCAAGATCCTTCTCAAGCCGTAAGCACCGGCGCCGCTCTTAGCTCGGGGCCGCTCCCTCGCGGACCTGGGCGCGGATGACCTTGCGATCGATCTTGCCGACCGGCGTAAGCGGCACACTGTCGACGATGCGGACCTCGCGCGGGTACTTGTACTTGCCGAGCCGCTGGCGGGCGAACTCGATCAACTCGTCGGGGGTCGCGCTTTGCGCCGGGTTGAGCTGCACGAACGCGACGACTTCCTCGCCGCGCAGCGGATCCGGCTTGCCGACCACTCCAGCGACGGCGACTGCGGGGTGCTCGAGCAGCGCGTCCTCGACGTCGCGCGGGAAAACGTTGAAGCCGCCCCGCAAGATCAAGTCCTTCTTCCGGTCGACGATGTAGAGGTACCCGTCGTCGTCGAGGCGGCCCATGTCCCCGGTGTGGAACCAGCCGTCGCGGATCGCCTCCGCCGTCGCCTCCGGCGACTTCCAGTACCCCTGCATGATCGACTTCGAGCGCACGCACACCTCTCCGACCTCGCCTTGCGCCACCTCATTGCCGTCGTCGTCGACCAGGCGCACCTCGAACCCCGGCATGGGGGTCCCGACGGAGCCGAGCTTGCGCGCGTTCGGCCGGTTGACCGTAAAGGAGGCCGCCGTCTCGGTGAGACCGTAGCCCTCGCGGACCTCCACGCCGGGAATCCGCCTTTCGAGCTCGCGCGCCACTTCCGGTGCCAGAGGAGACGCTCCCGACACGATGTGCCTGAGCTCCGAGAGGTCGTAGTCCTCGAGCGGCAGCGCGAGCAACATCTGGATCATCGACGGGACGAGCGGCGCGACCTGAACGCGATGTTCCTGCAAGAGAGGCAGCATCTCGTTTGGGTCGGGCCAGCGCTGCAAGACCGTTTGTTGCGGCTCTGTGGAATGAAGCCCGACGACGCTCACCAGGAGCCCGAAGGAATGTGAGAGCGGAAGACAGACGAGCGAGCGCGTTACGCCGGGTACATGCGAGGCTTCGAACGCGGCCTTGCCCGCATGCCACCAGTTGGAGTGCGAGAGCATGACGCCTTTGGCGCGACCGGTGGTTCCCCCCGTGTACATGAGCGCCGCGAGGTCGTCGTCGGCGCGCGGCACGATGTCGCCCGGCGACGCGTCTTCGAGCGACGCCAGCGACAAGACCCCATCCTGCTCGTCTCCGGTCGAGACGATCCACTTGACCGAATCGACGCCGTCGGCCGCCCCTTTGATCGTGTCGACGAATTCCGGCGTGGTGATGACCGCGCGCGCCTCGGAGTCGTGCAGGATGTGGCGGATCTCGTCCGGTGACAGAAGGAATATCGCCGGCGTGATCACGGCCCCCGCGCGCCACAAGGCGCCATAGGAGATGGCGACCTCGGGGCCGTTTGCCATCATCACCATCACGCGGTCGTTCGGTTGAACGCCCAACTCGATGAGCCCGCTCGCCAGCTTACGACTGCGCCCGTAGATCTCGCCCGAGGCGTACCAGCGACCCTCGAACCAGATCGTCTCGTGATCGCCGTGTCGCTCGAACGACGCCTCGCCGAGCAAGGCCAGGTTGTGCTCTCCCAGACCCAATCGCCCCTCCTTGGTCGATCACGCGTGGCCGACTGCATACCGCATGGGCGGAACCGACGCAGGAAGCTGCTCAACCCGCCCCTTCCCGTGCCGATATATGGAAATATCTTCCAAACTCGCAGGAGGTCGAACGATGAGACGGACACGAGTTGCGCTGGCGGCGGCGCTGTTCTCGGCGCTGATGGCGGCCACTCCTGCGGCGGCTTACACGAACGGCAGCGGCAAGTCCGAGGAGGCGCCGGGCTGGGGTCACGCAGCCGACAACTGCGACGAACTGATCGAGAAGCAGCGCGACCGCGGGAACCACGCGCGGGGCGGGCCGAAGGGACCCACCGAGGACGGGGCCGAAGCGCCCACGAACTGCGACCACTACTGGCAGAACGACGGGTTCATCGGCAACGCCGGCTAGATCCTCCGCACTGACGCCTCACCTGAGTGGGGGGCGTGCCGGCGCCGGTCACCGGTGCGGAACATCACACCTTTGATTTTCGTTGCTCCCTACGAAGCGGCTCTCCCAAAAGCGGGCTGCTAGAGGAGAGGACACCAGGTGATGGCGGCGGTCGAAGAACGTCTTGCGCGCACGAAGAGCAGGTTGATCGACCACATCGAGCGCGTCGACCTGCGCGTCTCGGATGTCGAAAGAGCTCTTGGTTTCTACCAAGACG
>JALZCA010000093.1 GCA_030863285.1 Actinomycetota bacterium
GGCGGATGCCCTGGTAGACGACCTCGAACCCGGCGTCGCGCGCCCGGATCGCGACCTGCTCGGCTGCGTTCGAGTGGCCGTCGAGCCCGGGTTTCGCCACGAGCATCCTGAGCCGCCGCACTCCGGCTCGCTCGGCCCCCCGGGCGACCTTGCGCCTCGTCTCCTCCATCGCCTCGGGCTGCGGCCCCCCGAGCCGAGCGCCGATTCCGGTTGGGGGCCGGTACTCGCCGAACACGTCTCGCAAGGCATCGGCCCATTCGCCGGTCGTGACGCCGGCACGGGCGGCCTCGATCGAGGCCGGCATCAGGTTCACGCCGGCGCGGGCGTCTTCGCGCAGAGCGTCCAACGCCCGCGTCGCAGCCGCGGCGTCACGGTTCTTGCGCCACTCGTTCAGACCTTCGATCTGCTCGTTCTCGAGGGCCGGGTCGATCTTCTCGTAGGCCATCTCGTCGAGCCCCTCGACGAGCGGCGAGGGCTCGCCGTGCTCGTAGCGGTTCAACCCGACCACTACCTGGTCACCCGCCTCGATAGCGCGCCGTCGTTCCGCGTGGGCGGCGACCAGTCGCTCTTTCATGTAGCCCAGGGCCTCGACCGACGAGCCCGACTCGAGCACGTGCTGCAGCTCGGACCACGCGGCGTCGGCTATCTCGGTGGTGCGCGCCTCAATGATCTTCGAGCCTTCGAAGATGTCGTCGTATTCGAGTAGGTCGGTCTCGTAACCGAGGATCTGCTGGGCGCGCAGCGACCACTGCTGGTCCCATGCCCGCGGGAGGCCGAGCGCCTCGTTCCATGCCGGCAACTGGACCGCCCGGGCGCGCGCGTCCTTGGCCAGCGTCACCGCGAGCATCTCGAGCAGGATGCGATAGACGTTGTTCTCTGGTTGCACCGCGGTGAGGCCGAGCGAGTTGACCTGCACGCCGTAGCGGAAGCGCTTGAAGCGCTCCTCGGTCACGCCGTAGCGCTCGGTCGCGACGCGCTCCCACAATTGCTTGAAGGCGCGCATCTTGCAGGTCTCTTCGACGAAGCGGATACCCGCGTTGCAGAAGAACGAGATGCGCCCGACCAGCCGGGGGAAATCGTCGTCGGAGACGGATCCGGTCTTTTTCACCGCGTCCAAGACGGTGATCGCGTTCGCGAGCGTGAAGCCGATCTCGAGGACCGGATCGGCCCCGGCCTCCTGCAGGTGATAGGAGCAGACGTTTATCGGGTTCCACTTCGGCGTCTCATGCAGCGTCCAGGTGATGACGTCGGTCGTCAGGCGGATAGACGCTTCGGGAGGAAAGATGTGCGTTCCGCGCGAGAGGTACTCCTTGAGGATGTCGTTCTGCGTCGTGCCGGCCAGCGCCGTCCGTTCGGCGCCTTGTTCTTCGGAGACCGCGACGTAGAGGGCCAGCAGCCACATCGCGGTCGCGTTGATCGTCATCGACGTGTTCATCTGTTCGAGCGGGATGCCGTCGAAGACACCGCGCATGTCGCCCAGGTGAGAGATTGGGACACCCACTTTGCCGACCTCGCCTTTCGACATCGGATGATCCGAGTCGTAGCCCGTCTGCGTGGGCAGGTCGAACGCGACGGAGAGACCTGTCTGCCCCTTTGCGAGGTTCGCCTTGAAGCGCGCGTTCGTCAGCGTCGGAGACGCATAGCCCGCATACGTGCGGAATATCCAGGGGCGGTCTTTTTCGCGCATGGCCTTAATCGTAGATGCTGTTAGGCGGGCTGGCCCAAGGCGTTCGGTAGGCTCCTTTCGCCTCTACCTCACATCTATCAGGGAGCTTGCACACAGTGGAGATCACGAAGGTTGGCGTTGTCGGCTGCGGGACGATGGGCTCGGGCATCTGCGAGGTCAGCGCTCGCGCGGGTTTCGACGTCGTCTTTAGCGAGACCACCGACGAGCTGGTTCAGGCGGGCCACGATCGCATCAACCGCAGCGTCGAGAAGGCGGTTGCCCGCGGCAAGCTGGAGCGCGCCGACGCCGACGCACTGCTGGCGAACATCTCGTCGACGACCAACCTCGACGAGCTCGCGGATAGAGACCTCGTGTTCGAAGCGGTGCCCGAGAAGCTCGATCTGAAGAAGCAGGTCTTCGGCGAGCTCGACCGCATATTGCCTCCGGAGTCGATCCTCGCGACGAACACGTCGTCGCTTCCGGTGATCGACATGGCAGTCGCCACGCAGCGCCCCGCGCGCGTGCTGGGCTTTCACTTCTTCAACCCGGCGCAGGTCATGAAACTCGTCGAGCTCGTTCACACGGTCGCGACCGACCAGGAGGTCTTGGACGCGGCAACCGTGTTCGCCGAGAAGCTGGGCAAGAATCCCGTGGCCTGTCGCGATCGCGCCGGATTCATCGCCAACGTCTTGTTGTTCCCCTACCTGAACGCGAGCGTACGCATGCTCGAGCAAGGATTTGCCACGCGCGAGGACATCGACGCGGCCATGCAGCTCGGATGCGGTCATCCGATGGGTCCTCTCGCGTTGCTCGATCTCATCGGGCTCGACAGCGCCTACGAGATCTGTGAGGCGCTCTGGCGTCAGTTCCGGGACGAGCAAGACGTGCCGGCCCCGCTGCTCAAGCAGTACGTCGTTGCCGACTACCTCGGGCGCAAGACGGGCCGCGGCTTCTACCGCTACGAAGCGCCGGAGTCCTCGGTCGTAGTCGACGCCACTCCGGCGGAGGCGGGTGTCGCGACGTCAGACATCAACAGGGTCGGCGTCGTGGGAACGGGCCTGATGGCCTCGGGCATCGCGGAAGTCATCGCGAAGTCGGGTGGCGAGGTCATCCTGCGCGGCCGCAGCGAGGCATCGATCAAGAAGGCCAAGGGCGCGGTCAAGAAGAGCCTCGACAAGGCGGTGTCGCGCGGGAAGATGGAGCAGGACGCGGCCGACGAGGTGCTCGATCGCATCACGACGACGCTCGAATTCACCGACCTCGCCGAGTGCGATCTCGTCGTCGAGGGCGTCGCGGAGAACCTCCCGCTCAAGCGGGAGGTCTTCACCGAGCTCGACCAGTGCGTGAAGCCGGACGCGATCCTCGCGACGACTACTTCGTCGTTGCCGATCGTCGAGATGGCTGCGGCGACATCCCGCCCCGACAAGGTCCTCGGCCTCCACTTCTTCAACCCCGCTCCCGTGATGAAGCTGGTAGAGGTCGTCCGTACCGTGGCGACCGCCGGCGACGTCGAGAAGCGGGCCATTGCCTGGACGCGCGCGATCGGAAAGCGCCCGGTCAGGTGCGGCGATCGCGCCGGGTTCATCGTCAACTTCCTGCTCTTCCCGTACCTCAACGACGCGGTCCACATGCACGAGGAGGGTTACTCCACCCCCGCGGACATCGACGCGGCGATGAAGTTGGGCTGCGGCCACCCCATGGGGCCGTTCCAGCTGATGGACATCGTCGGGCTCGACGTGACGCTTGCGATCCTCAACTCGCTCCATGAGGAGTTCCGTGAGCGCCGCTACGCGCCGGCCCCGCTACTCGAGCACATGGTCCGCGCGGGCTACCTCGGCCGTAAGAGCGGACGGGGTTTCTATGACTACACGTCCTAGCCGCTTCACCGCCTAACCCAACCCTTCTACGTAAACAAGGAAGGCGCGGCTCAAGTTCGGCAGGCGTTTTTGCCGATACCCATGGCAGGTCCTTCCAAATCAAGGAGACGCACCCGCTATGTCGTTCAGCGCGCTCTCGCGCCGCGTAATCGGTTCTCCGTCACGGTGGAGAAGTTTCCTCGCGGCGGTGTCCGCGCTGGCACTCGTCTCGGTCGCTTCACCCGTCGCTCCCGAGGCCTCGGCTGCCCTGCGCTACTCGAAGACGACCCGTGAGGTCGCCGGCGGTCTCAAGCTGCTGAAGATCACCGACTCGATCGGGCCCAACAAGATCAAGGTCCTCAAGGTCGACCCCGATAGTCGCCTGACCCTCGACGTCGCGCTGGCCAACGATGAGATCCCCGGACACGAACGCACTTCCTCGATGGCGAGACGTCACGGAGCGATTGCCGCGGTCAACGGAAGCTTCGGCATGTCGTCGGGGCGCCCGCTGGGGCTTCTCGCCGAAGACGGTGTCCTCCACACGAACGCGATCGCGCCCGGTGCCGATGCGACCTTCGCTCTGTCGCGCGACGAGCAAAGTGCCTACGTCGGTTATCGGGACGTGCGCGTTCGCGCCACCAACCTCACCAGCGGCGCGAACTGGGAAGTCGTCGATTGGAACGATCACGACCCGCGCGGACGCGCGATCAACGGCTATACAGCGGTAGGGGGCGACGTGGCCCCTCCTCCGCGCGACGCATGCGCGCTTCGGCTGGTGCCAACGTCGAAGCTCGGTTGGGAACCTGCACGCGAAGGAGTAGGACGCATGTACGAGGTAGCGCGCGTCGCTTGCGCTAGCGACCGATTGTGGCCCCGCGATGGGATCGTCCTCGCGGCGGAGCGCGGGACCCTCTCGGCGCGTCGCCTTGCCGATGCCGGCGTTGGTGACTCGGTGCGCCTGGGGTGGTCGCTTGCCGGCATGCCCGGCGTGATGGACGCGATCAGCGGCAGCCCGGTCCTGATGCAAGACGGAACGGTCGTCGCCGAGCGCTGCGGAGGCTACGTGTGCGAGCGTCACCCGCGCACGGGAGTAGGCGTCACTGCGACCGGCGACATCCTGTTGGTCACCGTCGACGGACGACGCTCGAGTTCGGTCGGCATGGACCTCGTCGAGTTCGCCCGTCTGTTCAAGTGGCTCGGGGCGACGTCGGCCGTCAACCTCGACGGCGGTGGTTCGGCGACGATGGTCGTAAGGGGGCGCGTCGTCAACTCCCCGACCGACTCCGGTGGCGAGCGCTCGGTTGTCTCCTCGCTGCTGGTCCTGCCCGGGGCGGATGCGCAGGAGCCACAGCCGCTCGCTCCCTGATCGCGCCGTTGCCGGCGGTTGTCGGGTGCTAGCGGGCGTCGCCGCGGCCGACGAGGCCCGGGTACTCACGCCCGCCGAACGGGAAGCGGGTCGAGAGCCTCCACGCGTCGTCCGGACTGAAGCGGTCCCGGTAGTCGCTCATCCCAAGTCTTCGTCCCTGGGCGCGGCCCGCTCTTCGCCACAGCGAGAGGCGCGTGCCACGCCGTTCCTCCTCGATGAGCTTCATGAGGGCGGCCCGCAGCGAGGCCAGCTCCTCGTCGTTCGGGGGCGGGTCGACCGCGACCAGGTCGACGTCCGGTTCCATCTCGTTGTCGCGGCGCGGCGAGGGTGTCGAGGTCACAGCGGGATGTTGCCGTGCTTGCGCTGCGGGATCGTCTCGCGCTTGGAGCGCAGCATCTCGAGTGACTGCACGAGCCTGCGACGCGTCTCCTCGGGCCGAATGACGGCGTCGACGTAGCCGCGTTCGGCCGCGATGTATGGGGTCGAGAACTTCTCCGCGTAGTCCGCGATCAATTCCGCACGCGTCGCCTCTGGGTCGTCGGACTCCGCGATTGCGCGCCGGTGGATGAT
>JALZCA010000104.1 GCA_030863285.1 Actinomycetota bacterium
ATCAAGGGCTACGAGTACTCCAAGGACCACTACGTCACGTTCACCGACGAGGAGATGGAGGGCCTCGACGTCGACTCGATCAGGGCGATAGACGTCGTCTCGTTCGTCCCCCTCGAAGACATCGACCCGATCTACTTCGACAAGACCTACTACGTGATCCCCGAGACCTCTGGCCTCAAGGCGTACAAGCTCCTCCAGGAGGCGCTCGAGGCGGAGCGTCAGGTGGGCGTGGCCAAGGTCGCCCTGCGCGACAAGGAGCACCTCTCGACGATCCGCCTCAAAGATGACGTCTTCGTGCTCGAGACCATGCACTGGCCCGACGAGATCCGCACCCCGGAGTTCGAGGAGCTGACCAAGAAGGTGGACGTGCGGGACCAGGAGGTCAAGATGGCCCGCCAGCTCATCCAGCAACTGTCCGACGACTTCAAGCCCGAGGAGTTCGAAGACGAGTACCGCATCCGCCTGCAAGAGCTCGCCGAGCGGAAGGTCGAGGGCCAGGAGGTCACCGTCGCGCAGGAACCGGAGGCCGAGCCGGCCCCCGTGGTCGACATCATGGAGGCCTTGAAGGCGTCGGTGTCGGAAGCCAAGAAGCGCAAGTCGGCCGAGACGAAGTCGGGAGCCAAGAAGACCACCAAGCGCAAAGCGTCGGCGTCTTAGCCGGCCGGGGGGCCAATAGGTGGACAAGATCTCGATCACGATTCCCGCGTCCCCGCAGTTCCTCGGGGTCTTGCGCCTCGTGGCGGCGGGATTGGCCGCTCGCCTCATGTTCACGATCGACGACATCGAGGACCTCAAGATCGCGGTCGACGAGCTCTCCGCTTACATCACCGGCTCCCAGGGGCGGGACGGCACGCTGAGCGTCGACTTCACCGTCGATCGCGACCGCATCGAGATCGCGGGCAGGGCGGAGCTGGCACCGGGCAACAAGGTCCGCACCGATCTCACGGAGTTCTCCCAGATGATCCTCGACACCGTGGCCGACTCGGCTTCGCTCGAGCAGCGCGACGGCAGTCCGGTCTTCACGCTCGTCAAGTCGAAGAAGGAGTCGGGGGCCGCGCTCTCGTGAACACCGAGCGGACGATGCTGGACAAGGAGGAGGTCCGCGAGCTCTTCCGCGCCTACCAGCAGGCGGAGTCCGACGGCGAGCGACTCGAGCACCGGGAGAAACTGGTAGCGCAGTACATAGGTTTAGTCGAGTTCCTGGCGCGCCGATTCCGTAACAGAGGAGAGCCGCTGGAGGACTTGATCCAAGTGGGAACCATCGGGTTGCTGAAGGCCATCGACCGTTTCGACCTCGATCGCGAGGTCGAGTTCTCGACCTATGCCACGCCGACGGTCGTGGGCGAGCTGAAGCGACACTTCCGCGACAAGGGCTGGGCCGTGCGCGTGCCGAGGAGGCTCCAAGAGCTGCACCTCGAGCTGACCAAGACGGTCAACCGTCTCGGCCAGGAGCTCGGCCGTTCACCGACCGTCGCGGAGATCGCAGAGGCCGCCGGCACGACCGAGGAGAACGTGCTCGAAGGTCTCGAGATCGCACAGGCCTACAACTTCACGTCGCTCGATGCCCCCATCGACTCCGACGACGGTGGGTCGACCACCTTCGCCGACCAGCTCGGCAGCGAGGACGAGCAACTCGAGAACCTCGAGTACCGCGCCTCGCTCGCGCCCGAGATGGAGAAGCTTCCCGAACGGGAGCGGCGCATCCTCTACCTCAGGTTCTTCAAGGGGATGACGCAATCGGAGATCGCGGGGCGCCTCGGCATCTCACAGATGCACGTGTCGAGGCTTTTGAACCGGACCCTGATCCGTTTGCGAGATGCCCTAGCAGAACAGTGAGGCGCGAACCCCGGAGCCGCGCGCTCCGGGCCTGCGTGCCACTCGCGCTCGCAGCCGCGCTCCTCGCCGGCTGCACGCTCGATCCCGTCAACCTCGACGACGAGCGCCCGCTGGCCTTGCGCTCAACCTTGCGCGCCGCCGACGGCTCCTTGCTCGCGCGCTTCTACAAGGAGAACCGGTCGCCGGTCCCGCTGCGCAGGGTTTCGCAAAACCTCGTCGACGCCGTGCTCGCGGCCGAGGACGCGGACTTCTTCTCTCATCCGGGCTACGACCTCAAGGCGATAGCGCGTGCGGTTGTGGTCAACGTGCGAGAAGGCGAGGCCGTGCAGGGTGGATCGACCATCACGCAGCAATACGTAAAGAACACGTACTTTCGCAATCCTCCGGAAACGCTGGAGCGCAAAGCGCGCGAGCTGCGGCTCGCGGTCGAGGTCGAGCGTGTCCATTCGAAGCGCGAGATCCTCGAGCGCTACCTCAACACGGTCTATCTGGGACACGGCGCGTACGGAGTGAAGGCAGCCGCCGAAACGTACTTCCGCCACGGGGTCGGGAAGATGAGCGTGCGCGAGGCCGCGCTTGTCGCCGGGTTGATCAAGGCGCCGTCGGCCTACAACCCGTATCTCCATCCGAAGAAGGCGCTGGAGCGACGAGACTACGTCCTCGATCGACTCGTAGAAACCGATCGCTTGTCCGCCGAGCACGCGCGCCGCGTTGCGAAGACGGACCTCGGAGTACTCGACAACCCGCCGTTGCTGCGCACGCGCGACCCTTACTTCGTCGACGCCGTACGTCAGGAGATCCTCGGCGACAGCAGGCTGGGAAGGTCGC
>JALZCA010000110.1 GCA_030863285.1 Actinomycetota bacterium
CGGCTCCGGGGACGACAACCTTTCGGGCGGAGCCGGCAGGGACAGGGGTGACGGCGGGCCCGGCGATGACGACTGCTACGACCTCGAGCGCAGCCGGGGCTGCTGACCGCGAGGAACCGACAACAACCTACGCGGGAGCGGCGAACAGGATCGCGATGGCGGTGCCGTTCAACAGTGCGTGCAGCGTGATCGCCGGATAGATGCTGTTGTCGCGCTCGACCACCACCGTGAGGACGACTCCCAGCACGAACAGCGACGGGACGAGGCCAAGCGTGAAGTGCGCGATGGCGAACAGGAACGCCGACAGCATCGTCGCCGTGTGCACGCCGCGCTTCCCGCGCAGGTACCGGTAGAGCAGGCCGCGGAAGATGAACTCCTCGACGAGCGGCGCCAGGACGGCCGCCTCGAGCATGAGCCACGGCATGTCCGAGAGCTGCGGCTTCTCGCCCTCCGGCAAGACCTGTTCCTGCAACGTCGGGATCCCGTCGATCAGGTTGCGGAGAGCGAGGAGCAGAAGCCCATTCACGAACATGACCGCGAGGAGCACCGGCACCATCAACAGCAGGACGCCGAGTGTCGTGCGTTGGAAGCCCGCGTCGCGGAACGTCGCACCGCGCCGCTTGAGGGCGAAGAACCACGTCGAGATGAAGAAGCTCCCGTAGAGGATGCCGCCGAAGATGGCGAGGCTCGCGGTGGACGACATGTCCCCGCCGAGGGCGTATGCGAGCGAGAGTAGGGGGAGCGAGGCGACGGCCCCCACGACGATCCCGAGGAGGAGGTCGCGACCGCGCCAGGGCGTCGCGTGAGGTGGGTTCGCCGCGTCCTGCGGCGGAGGCTGTATCAGCTCTCGAGCGCGAGCACGGCGGGGTGCTCGAGGAGACGGACGACGTCGAGGATGAACTTCGCCGCCGTCATTCCATCGAGGATGCGGTGGTCGAACGTGATCGACAGGTTCATCATCAGGCGCGGTACGACCTGGCCGTCGCGAACCGCTGGCCTCTCGCTCGCCTTGTGCACGCCGAGGATCGCGGACTGCGGGTGGAACACGATCGGCGTCGCCATCAGGCCCCCGAACGGTCCAGGGCTGGAGATCGTGAACGTTGGGTCGCGGAGATCGTCGGCCGTCAGCGTCCCGGCGCGTGCGCCCGTCGCCAGCCGCTCGACCTCTTCCGCGATCTCGCGCAGACGCTTCTTGTCGGCCGAGCGCACCACCGGCACGACGAGCCCCGCAGGCGTGTCCACCGCGATGCCTATGTCGTAGCGGCCGTGGAACACGATCTCGCTTGCGTCCTCGTCGAGCGACGCGTTCAGCGCGGGGTACTCCTTCAACCCCGCGACGACGGCCTTGACGATGAACGGCATGTAGGTGAGCCGCTGCAACTCGGGAGAGCGTTCGTTCGCGAGGCGACGCGTCGCGTCGAGCTCGGTGACGTCGCATTCCTCGACGTGGGTCACGGGCGGCACGATCCGGTGCGCTTCGCTCATCCGCTCCGCGATCTTGCGCCGGACGCCGCGGAACGCCTCGCGCCGCTCACCTTCACGCTGAGTGGTTCGCCCGGATGCAGACGCGGCCGCCGCTGACGGAGCGGGTTCGCCAACCGCGGCCTCGACGTCCTCGCGGAGGATCCGGCCCCCAGGCCCCGAGCCGCGCACCTGCGAGAGATCGACACCGAGCTGGCGGGCGAGCTTCCGCACCGGCGGCATCGCCTTCACGTCGCCGTCACTCGCCGCCTCGTCCCTCCCCTCGGCTTCGGCCACGGCTTCCGTACCAGACGCGTTGGTCCCTGCCGCCGCAGCGTCTGCGTTCGGTGGCGGCGGCGGAGGTGAGGACGCGGATGCGGCCTCCGTACCGCCGTTCGAGGTGCGCGGCCCGGCGAAGAAGTCGCTCTTGTTCATGACGGTCACGAGAACCGTTCCGACCGGTACGACCTGTCCCTCGCGCACGTGGATCCGTGCGACGACGCCGGCGAACGGGGACGGGATCTCGGCTGTCGCCTTGTCGGTGATCACCTCGACGAGCGGCGTGTCCTCGTCTATGTCCTGGCCCTCTTTGACGAGCCACTTGTCGATCTCGGCCTCGGTTACGCCCTCGCCGAGGTCCGGCAACTTGAAATCGGGCACTAGAAGTCGAGGACCTTGTTGACGCCGCTCTTGATGCGCGCGACCGACGGAAGGTAGTCGTCCTCGTTCGCGAACTGTGGGAACGGCACGTCGAAGCCGGTGACACGGCCGACAGGCGCCTCGAGGTTCAGCATCACGCGCTCGTGGATCAAGCTCGAGACCTCGGCGCCCAGCCCCG
>JALZCA010000111.1 GCA_030863285.1 Actinomycetota bacterium
GTCCTTGACCTCTTTCCAGCCCCGCTTAGCGACCTCGTGGCTCACCAGCACGACCAGCTCGGGGCGCTTGGCCCTGCCCTTGCCCGCACCCGAGAGCAGCTTGGCGTAGGCGTCTGCCAGCAGGCGCTCGAAGGGCTCGGCTTCGTAGTCCGACCCGGCCCCCGACTTGTTCTTGGCCGCCGACCTCGCCGCCCGACCCAGGCGCTGCGCCTCGGCCTCTGCTCGGGCGGTGATCGGGGTGCCGACGTGGGGCTCGAGACAGAGGTGGATGTTGACCATGCCCAACTCATCTGAGTGGTGGCTCGCCCTTCTAGCGGCGTGCTGACGCTGGGCGAGGCCCCTGTGCTGCTCGGCCTCCAGCTTGGTCTTGCGCGCCTTTTCCCTCAGCACGTGAAACGGCTGTTCTTGGGCCACCGCGACGAGCTCTCGCGCAGACCCGGGAGCGGACTGCTCGGCCGAGGCGATCGCGGCCGCCTGGTCCAAGGAGATCTCGCCGTGCTGGAGGGCAGATGACAAGTCTTCTGAGGAAGCCGCGACCTTGCCGGTCGCGACCACGGCCTTGGCCTTGCCGAGCGACGTCCCCGTGACCCTCGCCACTTGTGCCGGCTCGGCGACCTTGCGGGTGAGCGCGGTGACTCCGAACGCTGCGAGCTTCTCGGCCCGAGCGTAGCGAGCCATGAGATCCCGCGCGGCGTCGCTTGCGAGCAGCTCCGGCTGCAAACCGGCGTTGACCTTTTCGAGGAGCTCGACGGCCTGATCTAAGAGATCGGCATGCGTCATTTCGGTCCGCATGCAACACATTCAATAGAAGGGGTGCGACACGAAACGACCATGCCGGTGTGGCGCGCGCCACAGTTGAATGAATCAACAGAGCCCTGCCTGCAGAGCGCGCCAAGCACTCGAACTAGCCCTGGAGGTGTGCCGACGAGGCGCCAGGCGAGACTGCTCGCGGTGTGGCGCGCGCTGCAGTTAACTAATCAAGAAAGCCCGGCGCAACGAGCACGAGACCAGGCGTGACCGCGCCACGAATGTCGATGCAGAACGAGGTCGGCATAAAGGCCGCAGCCGTTTAGCGGGCTAAGGGAACTTCACCCACTCGAAGTGCATGCCGTCGGGCACGATCCACCGGCCCCCCCACGTGAAGCCCCACCGGTCCTCGAAGATCTCGACGATGCGCATGTCGAGGTCGGCCTTCGTCCCGAACCCGTTCTCCCACGCGTTGATATCGATGGCGACGCCCCAGGAATGGTGAGACAAACGACCGTCGGGATTCGAGCTGATGAAGCGCGGCGAGTAGCAGCCGGCGAATTGCTCCGGGTGGATCGCGTGCGCGAGGCCCTGACGCTGGATGTCTCGCAGCGCGGCTCGTAGCTGGGGGAACAGCAGACGATGACACGTGACCTCTCCCAGGATCGGCACGCGCGCGGTCGTGATGTTGCGCCGCACCCAGTGGGGTTCTATTTCGACGCGGCCGTCTTCGAGCGGGCGCGCGGCGAACTCGCCGAACGTGTCCTTGATGATCAGTTGAGGGAGTACCGCGTCCCCGTAGCGAAGAAACGGGTTCTCTCCCGCGATCCTGGTCTGTAGTGGCTGGCCGGGTGGCAGCAAAGACTCGATCTTGCGTTCGACCGTCCGCCGGCGACCGGGCTCCTTCAAGCGAGCGAGCACGAACCGGTCGGCCCGCGCCCACTCGGGCGGCGGGGGACCGGCGATGAGTGCCTCGTAACCGTTGGTGCTTCGATCGTCGACGGTCCCGACCACGCGCACCCGGCGCTCACCGAGATCTATTCGGAGACCGCGGCCCCCGGACCGCAACTTGCGCGACGTCTCGGCGAGCAACGCTTCGCCCGCGTCCAGACCTCGTATGGGGCGCCTGTCGTCGGGAAGCGCAAAACGCGCGTACTCGTTGGGCTGCACGGACGCGATCTCGAACGGGATCGCATAACCGGGCGGAGGACGCTCGGGCGACCGCGCGCCGGGTAGCGTCCAGCTCTTGATCCAGTCGAGCCCCGCATAGACCGTGGTCGCGGTCCGCACCACTCGGAGGACGTCGATCTCGCGCTCGGTGTGCGCGGGAAGGCTCCCCGGCGCCCATGCAAGGAAAGCATCCCGCGGACCAGAGCCGGGGTGATCGGGGTCCCCTTGATGACGAGTTGGGCTCGGCGAGGGATCCGATTCCGGCGATGCCGTGACGCGGGAGGTCGGAGGGCTCGACGTCGGGCGCGTGCCGGACTCGGTGGTTCCACCGACGGCCCCCAAGACGAAGATCAGTCCCACGCCGACGACGACGCCGACGACCGCCGCCGCTATACGCGCGCCCGCGTCCCTGCGCCGGCTCACTGGAGACTGACCGCTATCTCGACGAGCGTGGCGCGCGACAAAGACGGAGCCGAGAGCGAGGTATAGACGCCGTCGTCGACCCAGTCGATCTCGCCCCGGCGGGGGAACCACCGCATGCGAAGGCCATCCCGTACGACGTGAACTGCGTCTTCAGGCGATGGGAGCAGGAGGTCCACGTCTTCCGACTGCTTGAGGCGGATGCCGAGCGCGTCGTACTCGGCCTCGGGGCGTCGATAGAGGACCGTCGCGGAGCGCGCGCCCGCGGGGGTGCGAGACGTGTAGGCGGCGGCGGCCCGATACCCCTCGGGGAGGAAACCTGGAAGGCGCACGAACCCGAGCCCTTCGAGATCGGCGAGGTCGACGCGCGTGATCGCAAGCCCTAGGCGTTTACCGGAGCGTGGCGTTGCCTTGTGCCCGGCCACGTCGATCGACGTCGCAACGTCGAAGAGCTGCGCGCGAGGCAGGTTGGACTCGACGAGCACGCGCTCGTTCTTGCCCAACAGCTCGACCGAGCGTCCGCGCGCGGATGTCGCCGGCTGGTAATAAGCCCACCTACCGGCGCCCAGGGAGATCTCCTCCGAAGTGGGATCCACGCTGCGCGTGCGAGCCCGGTCGTGTGTCACCTTGAGCCACGTCATCCCCTCTGAGTAAGACAGCACGGTCTGGTCGCCACTGCGGCCCGCGCGGAACGGTCGCAACCCGAACGTCTCCGTCGGCGCCAAGCCGTCTGCCAGCCGGTCGAAAGAGCGTGCTTCGAAACGAGCGTCCGCCGTGGTGCCCCGGTCGGGGACCCAGAACGTCTCGGGAGCGAACCGTGAAGGTTCCGAGAAGTCCGTTGCCCTGACCTCGAGCAGCAGTTCACCGTCGCGGTCGTCGTATCCCTCGGCGCGCGCCCACGCGCGTCGAGCGGATGATCCATCCGCGCGCACTTCGAAACGCAGGGGGAACGAGGTCGCTTCGTCGAGCCACAGGTCGACGCGGTCGTCGCCGTAGAAGGTCCTCCAGGATCCCCCCGTCTGCAGTGAAGAAACAAGTGGCATCGCCTCGCGCAGTGGAAGCGTTATGTGCAGCGTCGGGCGGCCCTGGATCGTCCCGGCGCGTTCGACGTCGAAACCTCCGTTGTCGGCCAATGTTTGTAGCGGAAGAACGAGATCGGTCGGCAATGCGATCGTCCCGTCAAAGGGACGCCGGTTCAACAGACGGCGTTCCTCTCGGTCTACTCCCTCCCCGAGACAGCCGGGGAGCGCGGTGGGCGGGCACGAGGATGGCTCGCTGATCCACCACGCGCGCGGGTTCGCGACCAGTTCGACGTCGTTCGCGGGCCAGTCGCCGGCGGGGTAGTCGGTGTGGTCGGCGATCGACAAGCCAAAGCTCTGCGGCGCCTTGAAGTTGACCTCCGCCGAGAAGCGACGTTGATCAACGGTCTCGTGCCATCCCCGTTCGACGATCGAGAACGTTGCCCGATAGGTGTCGAGCGAACGGGCCCCCGCTCTCACCTCCTCGACCACCGTGGTAGCCAGCGCGGTCTGGGATGGCTCGTTCGGGCCCGGCAGCCACACGCCCACGAGCGACACCGCGGTCACGGCGGCAGCAACCGCAGCGATCCTCAGTCGGATCCTCCATTCGCGGTTCGTCATCCCACGGCCTCTCGCAGCCGGCAGTCGCTCGAGGATGGGCCCGACGAGATCGGGGACCTCGGCCGCGGGAGCCGTCCGCAGCGCCCGTCGAACCCGGGTTATCTCTTCGAGCTCGCGACGGCAGCGAGCGCACTCGGAGACGTGCGAGCGGACCGTCTCGGCGCGTTCGACGTCGAGTTCGCGATCGAGCAGAGCCGAAAGGTCCGCGCCCACGTGGGACTTCTCCGCGTTACGGGAGCTCATTGGCCTCCCTTCGCGGGTCGCGCAATAGCGTTGCCAGTTGGGCGCGAGCGCGATGGACGCGGCTCTTCACGGTGCCCACCGGCAGGTGCAGGATGCGGGCGACCTCGTTGTAGGAGCACCCGAACATGTCGATGAAGATCACCGGCTCGCGCAGGTCGAGCGGCAAGACCCCGAGGCTTTCCCTGACCTCGATCGCCACGGTGGGGTCGCTTTGCAGCCGAGCGGGCTCCGCCTCGAGGCGATCTCGCATCCGCTTGCGACGCCCCGCCCTGCGCAACTCGTCGAGTGCGCAATTGCGAGAGATGGAGAACAGCCAGGTCGAGAACTTCGCGTCGCCTCGATAGCGAGGCAGGAAGCGATAGGCCCTCACGAACGACTCCTGGGTGACGTCGTCGGCGAGGGTCTCGTCGCGCAGCAACTGGACGCAGAGGCGCCAGATCTCGCCCTGGAAGGTGCGGACGAGCTGCTCGAACGCGTCGACGTCGCCGCGCTGGGCGGCTCGCACTATGTCCGGATCGGGCTCGTTCACTCCCGGCTCCACTCCTCACGGCCCCTGGGGCCTAGGGGGAGGTCCCATGGTCCCACTCACGACCCTGAGACGCTCGGTCCGGCGCTGCGGTTCTGCCGTGCCATGCTCGAAGGCATGGCCTATGCCGGCAATCTCACCTGCGGCGACTGCGGGCTCACCTTTACGTCCCGGTGGGGGTCGGTGACCCGGGCAGACGAGTACCGCTGCGCCAACGACCACGTCTTGTTCGTGGAGCCCGAGACCAAGCAGATCCTCGCCGTGGACGGGCTGCCGGTGGACGTCGGGACCCTGGTGGAGCTGCGCGGCGTCTGCCCCCTGTGCCGCACCGAGTTGGCGACGGGGCTGCTCCCGGCCTGCCCGGTCTGCGGGGGGCGCGATCACGAGGTGCTCCTGGCCGGCGAGGTCGGTTAGCACTCTCGGTCATCGACTGCCAAAATCCCGTTTTTTCCGGGTACGATGGGAGGCCATGGACGACCAGCGCAAGGAGCTCGACGAACGCAAGGGATCGATCCTTCGAGCCCTGATCTCGCACTACGTCCGTTCGGGCGAGCCCGTCGGATCCAAGACCCTCGTCGAGAAGTTCAGGCTCGGTGTCTCGCCCGCGACCGTGCGCAACGAGATGGCGGCGCTCGAGGACGCCGGATTCATCTATCAGCCGCACACCTCGGCCGGGCGCATCCCGACCGACGCTGGCTACCGCTATTTCGTCGACTCGTGGGTCCGCCACGCAAAGCTCCCCGAACGCGAGCGCGCCCGCGTCCACGAGTTCTTCGGCCAGCCGCGCTGGGAGCTGCAGGACTCACTGCGGCGCACCGCCGAGTTGCTCTCGCACCTGACGAAGCACGCCGCAATCGTCTTCGCCCCCGCCCTCGACCGCAGCCTCGTTCGCAAGGTCGAGCTCGTCCGTCTGTCGGGCGACCGGGCGATGGCGATCATCGTCACCGACACCGGCCGGGTCGAGAACCAGGTCGTGTTGATCCCCGAGACGGTCGACGACGTCCAGCTCGATCGCGCGGCCGAGATGTTGAACAAGGTCATCGTGGGCGAGGGTCTCGAAAAGGTCGCGTCGCGCATCCGCGAGACACTGGACCGCTTCCCACTCGAGTTGCGCGAGGCCGTCTCCGCGGTCGCAAAGGTTCTCGACGACGAGCTCGAACTGGGTCAGACCGATCAGGTCTTCCTCGAGGGAGCCTCGAACATCGTCGACGAGCAACAGTTCCCCGATCTCGAAACCGTGCGCCGCGTGATCGGTGCACTCGAGCATCGACGTCTGTTGCTCGAGGTTCTCGCCGACGCGATCACGACGACGTCGCTGTCGGTGCGGATCGGGTCGGAGAACCCGGCGCAGGAGATGCACTACTGCTCGGTCATCACTGCGCCCTACGGGATCCCCGACAACGCGCTTGGATCCCTCGCCGTCGTCGGCCCCACGCGCATGGACTACCGCAAGTCGATTGCGGCCGTGCACGAGGTTGCCGGCGCGCTGGGGCGCATGCTCGCGGATCTCGGGGTCTAGCCGTGGCCGATCACTACGCGGTTCTCGGCGTTGCGCGCAACGCGTCGCCGGAAGAGATCAAGAAGGCCTATCGCCGTCTCGCGCGCGAGCACCATCCCGACGCCAACCCCGGAGATCCCGCGGCCGAGGAACGTTTCAAGCAGATCACCCACGCTTACGATGTCTTGTCGGACCCGCAGAAGCGACAGAACTACGACACGTACGGCGACGAGAAGCCGGGCGCGGTGGGTTTCGGCGACTTCGGAGGCATCTCCGACCTCTTCTCGACCTTCTTCGGGGGGATGGGCGGGTCGCGCCGTTCCTCGACGCAGGGACAGGACGTGCTTGCGGAAGTCGAGTTGACGCTCGAGGAGGCAGCCGAGGGTGTCGAGCGCGACGTCGAGATCTCCACTCTCGTCGAGTGCAGCGAGTGCGACGGCAGCGGCGCGGCCCCCGGGACGTTTCCATCCCGTTGCCGCGACTGCGGAGGCACCGGCGAACTGCGGACCGTGCGGCGCACGATGCTCGGCAACGTCATGACGGCCGCGCCGTGCGGGAGATGCGGCGGCACCGGGCAGGAGATCCTCACGCCGTGCGATAGGTGTGACGGCTCTGGGCGCGTCAGCGAGGTCGACGTCTTGACCGTTCGCATCCCTCCCGGGATCGAGGACGGCGCGCACCTGCGCGTGAGCGGGCGAGGCCAGGCCGGCATCCGCGGGGGCCGCTCCGGCGATCTCTACGTCGCGATCCGCATGGCGCCGCACCCGGTGTTCCGGCGCGCGGGAGACGATCTCGGCTGCGAGGTGCCCGTCCCGATGACGGTTGCTGCGCTCGGGGGCACCGTCGAGGTCCCGACGCTCGAAGAGCCCGAACCGATCGAGATCAAGCCCGGGACGCAGTCCGGCGAGGTCGTGCGCCTACGCAACAAGGGGATGCCGAGCCTGCAGGGATGGGGGCGCGGCCAGATCGTCGCTCTGCTCAAGGTCGAGACTCCTAGCGATCTGACCCAGGAACAAGCCGAGCTGCTTGGGCGTCTCGCCGAGCTACGCGGCGAGGAGGTCGGCCAGAAGGGCCTTTTCGACAGGATCAAAGAAGCGTTCAAGTAGCCACATGGCCAGCCCATGGTTCGTGGCGCCGCCCGAGTGTTGGGACCAGGGGTCGGTTCGCCTTGAGCGAGACGAGTCGCACCACGCGCTCGACGTGTTGAAGGTCGCGCCCCCCGATGTCATCACCGTGACCGACGGGCGGGGTCGCATCGCTCGCTGCGCGGCACGGGAGGTCGCCGACGGTCGCTTAGTGGCCGACGTCCTGCAGGTCGACAAGGCGAGGAGGCTCACGCCCGAGATCGCCGTCTACCAGGGTGTCGCCAAAGGACGGAAGCTCGACGGCGCGGTCCAA
>JALZCA010000002.1 GCA_030863285.1 Actinomycetota bacterium
AGGACCACCTCCTTTCTCACGTGCCCCAATGAAAACACACCGGCGAGGGACAGGCGCGCAACTTTGGCCGTGAATTTCTCGCGGCGTCGTGCGTGGGCGTCGGGCCACTTCGCGGTGCCCGATAAGCAGACGCCCACGACGTTCTTGTGCACGACGCCGGCCTCTAGGCCCACCTCGGTGCCCGAAACGCCGTCCCCCATGTTCTCGGGCACGGACACAGGCGTTCCGCCCGGCGCGGTGCACAAAAAGTGAGGGGGGTGTAGCGCGGCGGCGGGGGGCCGCGCCTCGAAGTGCGTCGATATACTGCGGAGACTTCCCTTGACCCATCGGTCAAGTTGTCGAAACCGGCCCGCGCTCGGCGGCGGCGCGGCCGGAAGAGGAGGATTCGCAGTGGCGTTCGACCTTCAGCCAACCGAAGAGCAGAAGGCTCTAAGGGACACGCTTCACGAATTCGCGGCGGACGTGATCAGGCCCGCGGCCCGGTCGGCCGAGAGCGACCGCCGCGTCTCCGACGACCTTGCCCGCCAGGCCCACGAGATCGGGATCACGGCGCCGGTACCCGAAGAGTTCGGCGGCGGCGGAACCCTCGACCCGGTCACCTACTGCATCGCGGTCGAGGAACTCGCCTGGGGCGACCCCGGCATCGCCTACCAGCTGCTCGGCTCCGGCGTCGCAGCGATCGTCCTCGCAGAGGCTGGCGATCAGGACCTCAAGCGCCGCTACCTTCCCGCCTTTGCGGACAGCGAGCCCCCGAGGTCTTTCGTCGCACTGGGCGAGAAGGTTGCTGCAGGCGACCTCGAGTCACTGGGGACGAGCGTCGACGACGCGAAGGTTTCGGGAGAGAAGTACGGGGTGCTGAACGCTGCCGATGCAACGGTCGGCATCGTCGTCGGACGCACGCCGGAAGGCAACCTCGGAGCCGTCGCCGTCGAGTCAGGCTCGGCGTACGAGGTCGTCAAGCCGGAGGACAAGCTCGGCCTCGAGGCCGCACCGACGTCCGTCGTCCGCTTCGATGGGACCGGCAGGGCACTCGCAAGCGGAGCCGCGCTGGAAAAGACGATCTTGTGGACTAAGTTGCTGACCGGCGCGCTCGCGGTCGGTTGTGCGCGGGCGTCGCTCGAGTACGCCTCGCAGTACGCCACCGAACGGGAGGCGTTCGGCAAGCCCATCGGCGCGTTCCAGGCGATCTCTTTCAAGATCGCGGACATGGCCATCGAGGTCGACGCGGCCCGCCTGTCCGTGTGGCGCGCCGCGTGGAAGCTCGCGCGCGACGAGGGCACCCTGTCGGATGTCGCGGAGGCGGTCGGCCAGGCTCTCGCCACAGCGGTCCATTGTGGCGACGACGGAGTCCAGGTCCTGGGAGGCCACGGTTACATCAGAGACCATCCCGTCGAGAAGTGGTTCAGGGACGCGGTGACGCTCTCGGTGTTCGATGCTCCGGAGGTTCTCGGCGACGCGCTCGTCGCACGCAGCGTATTTGCGGGAGGCAACTAGATGACAATTGACTTCCAGCTCGACGACACCGTCGCGACAGTGCGGGACTTCGTTCATGCGTACTCCGAGGGAACGTTGAGGCCGCTCGCGCGCGAGGCGGACGAGAAAGGCCAGCTCCCGCAGGAGACCATCAAGCAGCTCGGCGAGCTCGCCGGCAACCGCGCCTCGATCATGCCCGAGGAGTCCGCAGCGGGCGCGACCAAGAAGTCGATCGGGAGCATGCTCGCGGTAGTCGGCTCCGAGGAGCTGGCGTGGGGCGACCCCGCTGTGCTGCTCAACATCCCGGGCCCCGGGCTCGCGGCCCCCTCGATCCTTGCTGCGGGAACTCCCGAACAGAAGAAACGCTTTCTCGACGACGTCTTCAACGTCGACTCTGACGAACCCAGGTTCGGCGCGCTCGCGGTGACCGAGCCCCAGGCCGGCTCCGACGTATCGAACGTGCAGACGACGGCCGTGCGCGACGGAGACGAATGGATCCTCAACGGCTCGAAGATCTACTGCACGAACGGCGCGCGCGCCGACATCGTCGTCGTGAACGCGACCGTCGACAAGAGCCTCGGCCGTCAGGGCCAGAAGTTCTTCGTGATCGAAAAGGGAACTCCCGGCTTCAAGATCGGCAAGATCGAAAAGAAGATGGGCCTGACCGCGTCGGAGACCGCGGAGTTCACGCTCGAGGACTGCCGCATCCCCTTCGACAACATCCTCGGGGGCGAGGCCGCCCTGCAGCCGGCGGGTTCGGGCTTCAAGGGAACGATGAAGGCGTTCGACTCGTCGCGACCCTCGGTTGCAGCGATGGCGCTTGGGATCGGCCGCGCCGCTTACGAGTACGCGCGCGATTGGGTGGCAGAGGAACTGCCCATGGACGCGGCGTCTCCTCGCCGGACACTCATCGAGCACAAGCTTGGGCAGATGAAGCGCGAGCTCGGCGCCGCGCGCGCTCTCGTGTGGCAGGCCGCGTGGATGGCCGACAACAAGATCCCCAACTCCAAAGAGGCGTCGATGACCAAGGCTTACGCGCCGCAGGCTGCGCTACGCGCCTGCATCGGGGCGATCCAGATCATGGGCCCGGAGGGGTACTCGAAAGAGCACCTCGTCGAGAAGTGGTTCCGCGACATCAAGGTCTACGACATCTTCGAGGGGACGGGCCAGATCCAGCGAGTCATCATCAGCCGCAAGATCCTCGGACGACTAGATTAGGCAGACAAGACACAGCCACAGGAGGGACTCCTTCATGCCATCACTGGACGGAAAGGTCGCGATCGTCACCGGCGCCGGTCGGGGGATCGGCCGCGGCCACGCATTGGCTCTTGCGCAAGCCGGCGCGAAGGTCGTCGTGAACGATCTCGGCGGCTCGTCGGCCGGCGAGGGACAGGACGCGGCCCCCGCGCAACAGGTCGCGGACGAGATCAAGGCGAACGGGGGAGAGGCGACGGCCAACTTCGACAACGTCGCCGACTTCCAGGGGGCCGAGAACATGGTCAAGCAGGCGATCGGCGAGTTCGGTCGTCTCGACATCCTCGTCAACAACGCCGGCATCATCCGCGACCGCATGCTCGTGAACCTCTCGGAAGAGGAGTGGGACGCGGTCATCGCAGTGCATCTCAAGGGCCACTTCGCGCCGACCCGCCATGCCGCCGCTTACTGGCGTCAGCAGTCCAAAGAGGGCAACCAGATCAATGCGCGTGTAATCAACACGTCGAGTCCCTCCGGCGTGTTCGGAAACGTCGGCCAGACGAACTACGGCGCCGCCAAGGCCGGTATAGCCGCGTTCACGATCATCGCCGCGCTCGAGCTCGGGCGCTACGGAGTGACGGTCAACTGCCTTGCGCCGAACGCGCGCACGCGTCTGACCGAGCAGACCTTCGGCGACATCCCGATCCCCGAGGGCCAGTTCGACCCGATGGACCCGGACAACATCTCCCCGGTCGTCGTCGCGCTGTGTTCGGACGAGGCACAGAACATCACCGGACAGTGCCTGTTCGTCTATGGCGGCGTGGTCAACTTCCTGAAGCCTTGGGATGTTGGAGAAGCGCTCGTCTCGGACCAGAAGTGGGATCCGGACGGGCTCGTCAAGAAGATGAAAGAGGCGTTTCCGAACGGGACCATGCCGGAGGGCATGATGCCGATGATGGTCAAAGCCACCGGCGGTATGGGAGTACAGCTTGGCTGAG
>JALZCA010000126.1 GCA_030863285.1 Actinomycetota bacterium
GCCATGGACCTCGGCGGGGGCCGGGCGGCCGAGATCGCCGACATCGTCGCCTGCCACCTCCCCACTTTCGCCGGCCGGCCCGGCGTCGACCCGCGCGCGCCCCAGAACCTCACACCGGTCGGTGCCCTGGAGCAGCGCCTCAAGCACCGCCTGGGAAACTCGACGTTCGTGAACCGCGCCCTGACGGCGCACCTCGCAACAACCAGCGATCGTCTCGACGATCGCGAGAACAGAGACAGCGATCGTCTCGACGATCGCGAGAACAAGAGGCCGGGCGGATGACCCACTACATACCTACCGATTCCGAAGACGTCGGGATCGTCCTCGGGACCGAGGACTCCACTCCGCTTGCGTTCTGGGTCGGCGTCGCGGAGAACTCCTATCTTCAGCTCGACGACGCGGTCCTCGTCGAGACCGAGGTCCCCGGCCGAGGCGTTATCCGCGTCACCGGCCTCGTCCAAGAAGTGCGCGCCCGTCACGAGGGCGTGACGCTGGACTCCGACGTGTTCCTCGTGGACCGCGGCGTCTTGCCCGCGGGGATCGCCCAGGCCGCGAAAGTCGTAGTCACGCGCGTCGAGCCCGAGATCTTCGTCCCGCCGCTTCCTGGACGGCCCGCTTTCCGCGCCCGCGGTAAGGATCGCGACGAGGCCCTCTACCTCGATCAGATCGAGCGCCGACTCGCAGCCGGCCTCTCGCGCGACGGCGAGCCCGTCTTCCTCGACCTCGACTTCCTCGATGGCTCGCGCGGCGCGCACGTCAACATCTCGGGGATCTCGGGAGTAGCGACCAAGACCACCTATGCGCTGTTCTTGCTCTACTCGCTGTTCCATTCCGAAGTCCTGGGCGACTACCGCACGAACACGAAAGCGATCGTGTTCAACGTCAAGGGCGAGGACCTTCTGTGGCTCGACAAACCCAACCGTCATCTCGCCGAGCACAGGCAGGCCTACGAGAACCTCGGCCTTCCCGCGGGACCGTTCGAGTCGGTCGGCTTGTGGGCTCCCGTGGTCGGAAACGCAAACGGGGCGGCGATCCCCGATACCGGTGGACGCAAGGAAGGCATCCAGCCCTACTACTGGACGATCAAGGAGTTCGTCCGCGAGCACTACCTCCGCTTCCTCTTTGCCGAGGCCGAATCCGAGCGCTCGCAGATAGGCGATCTCGTCGCGCGCGTCGAGTCCTTCCTCGACCGCGAGGCGGAGGACGATCCCGACCACGACGCGTGCGTGCGCATCAACGGTTTTGCGATCAGGTCGTTCTCCGAGTTGATCGAGCACATCAAGTCCGAGCTCGATGACGAGTCGTCGATGTGGCGCGGGCGCATCGCCGAGGGAACGATCGCCGCGTTCCAGCGTCGCCTCGACGCGGCGGCACTGCGGATGGGTCATCTGATCTGGGGGCGCGAGGCCGAGAACGCACACGCGCATCGGATCGACTGGGGCGCGTCGCAGGTGACTGTCGTCGACATTCACAACCTGCACGACAAGGCCAAGCGCTTCGTCACCGGGGTGGTCATCAAGAAGCTCTTCGAGCACAAGGAGCGGCAGGGTCAACGGCTCCCCCTCACGTTCCTCGTCCTCGACGAGCTGAACCGTTACGCGCCGCGCGACGGGTGGAGCCCCATCAAGGAGGTGCTGCTCGACGTCGCCGAGCGTGGGCGCTCGCTGGGGATGATCCTCGTGGGGGCCGAGCAGACCGCGAGCGAGGTCGAGCGACGGATCATCGCGAACTCCGCGTTCAGGGTCGTTGGGCGACTCGACACCGCCGAGGCCGAACGCTCGGAGTACGGCTTCATGCCTGCCGTCACCCGCGCCCGCGCCTCGATCCTCAAGCCGGGATCGATGATCCTCCAGCAGCCCCACGTCCCGATCCCGATGCAGATCTCGTTCCCGTTCCCCTCCTGGGCAACTCGCCGAGACGAGTTCTCAGACGACAACGCGGGCCGCGACGTCTTCGAGCGTTTCGACACCGACTGATGCGCTTTCTCCACACGGGCGACTGGCATCTCGGGCGTACCTTGCGCGGGAGATCGCGCCTCGACGAGCTCGAGGCAGCTTTGGGTCAGGTAGTCGACATCGCGCGCGACGAAAAGGTCGACGCGGTTCTCGTCGCAGGTGACATCTACGACCAGCGAGCCCTGTCGGCCGAGGCCGACCGGTTGCTCTTCGGCACGCTCCTCGAGCTTCACGCGCAGCGGATCAGGGTCGTCGCGATCCCCGGCAACCACGACTCGTCACCGCGCCTTGGAGCCGTCGCCCCGCTCCTCGAGCACATCGGCTGCTCGGCCGTCGCCCGGGTGCGACGTCCGGATACAGGTGGGCTCGTTCGCGTGCCGGCGCGCGACGGCAAACAGGAGGCTCTGATCGCGTGCATACCGTTCGTGTCCCCGCGGCGTTTCTCGGATGCCGCGTCGGAGTTCACCGACATCGCGACGGGCTACAACGAGTACGACGACGGGATGGGATCGCTTCTTGCTGCCTACGAGAAAGGCTTCGAGGCCGACTGCGTCAACGTGGTGCTCGGCCACCTCTTCGTGTCGGGCGCGCAGCCCGCGGGAAGCGAGCGGCAGGTGACCATCGGCGCGGACTACGCGGTGTCGCCGATGCGGCTGCCGGCGCGCGCCTCCTACGTCGCGCTCGGACACATCCACCGCCCGCAGAAGGTCCCCGGCGCTCCCGGTGAAGCGCGCTACGCGGGATCGCTCATCCAGCTCGATTTCGGCGAGCTCGGCCAGGCGAAAAGCGTCGTCCTCGTCGACGCAGTCCCCGGCAAGCCGCCGAAGACGAAGGCGATTCCGATCACGGCGGGCCGGGCGCTGCGCGAGGTTGACGCGACCGTCGACGACCTGGCGCGGCTTGCAAAAGAGGTCGGCGACGCGTATCTGCGCGTGAACCTGAGCGTCGACACGCCGACGCCCGGGCTCGCGGACCGCGTGCGCGACGCGCTCCCGAACGCGCTCGATATCCGACTCGTGTTGCCGGAGCAAGATGACGACGCGGAGCAGAAGACACTGCGGGGACTCGATCCGCGCGAGCAGTTCGTCGCTTACTACAAGGCCGAGCACGCGGCCGATCCCGCCGGCGAACTGCTCGACGCGTTCGACCGGGTCCACGAGGAGGTCGCGAGCTGATGCGACCTCTCGGTCTCAAGCTGAAGGGCTTCACCTCGTTTCGCGACGAGCAGGAGATCGAGTTCCGCGACCTCGACCTGTTCGCACTGTGGGGGCCGACCGGCTCCGGTAAGTCGAGCATCCTCGACGCAATCACCTATGCGCTCTACGGGAAAGTCGAACGGGTCGAGGGGGTTCGTGGAGAGACCCTCGCCGGGTTGATAACGCACGGGCAGCCGCGCCTCGCGGTGACGCTCGATTTCGAATGCCATGACAAGGCGTTCAGGATCACGCGGACGACCTCGCACAGCGGCCCGACGAAGGTTCGCCTCGAACGGCGCGAGGGCGAGGATTGGGTCACCTACGGCGAGGGCGCGGACAGTGTGCGCGAGGTCAACAAGATCGTCCCCCGCATCGTCGGTCTCGACTACGACGCCTTCACGCGATCGGTGCTCCTACCGCAGGGCAAGTTCGCGGAGTTCCTCGTCGGCGACGCGGCTCAACGCCGCGAGATCCTGACCGAGTTGCTGGGTCTCGAGCTCTTTGGGCGAATGGCGCAGCGAGCCAACGAGATTGCACGCGACGCGAAGAGCAATGTCGAAGCGACGGCGCGAGTGCTGGAGACGGAGTACGAGGGTGTCGATAGCGCCGCGGTCGCGCAGGCGCTCGAGGAGGCCGGGCGGGTGACGGAGGCCGCCCGTATAGCCGCGGAGGCCGAGACCGCGCTGGAGCGCATCGAGGAGGAATGGAGCGAGCTGAATGAGACGATCGAACAGCTCGTCGCGCTGCACGCGGAGGTCGACGATGTGCGGTCGTCGTACGAACGTCACGCCACCGCCCTCGAGCGCCATGAACGCGACTTCGCCGCTGCCTCGACCGCGGCCGATGCCGCGAAGGAGAAGCTCGACGACCTGCGAGCAACGAGCGAGGGCCTGACGGCCGAGCGCACCCGCGCCGAAGACGAGCACGGAACACTCGAAGAGCTTGCCCGGATGAAGGCCGTCGTCGAGTCGTTGAACTCCCTCCAGCGAGAGGTCAAACGCGCCGAAAACATCGCCGCGCAACAACAAGATCTGAGAGCAAGCGCCGAAAAGGAATTGCGTGTCCAGGACCAGCGAGTCAAGAAAGCCGACCAGGAATACGCGGCGGCGCAGGTCGAGGCCGAGCAACGCGAGGCCGAGCACGACCGCGCTCATCGCGCCGACCTCGTAGGCGCGCTCACGCATGCACTCTCGCCGGGAGATCCCTGCCCGGTGTGCGAGCGCCCTCTCGACGACCTTCCAACGACAGACGCATCCGATCTCAAGCGCGCCAACGAGGCCCGGACGGCCGCACAGCAACGCCTCCAAGTTGCGCAGGAGGCGCTTTCGTCGGCGCGCGTCGCTCAGGCACGCGCCGCAGAGGCGGTGGAAGCCGCGGGGCGCAGGTGCTCCGAGTGCGCGGCCGAGGTCGAGCTCAAGAAGTCCCGCCTCGAGGAGGTGCGCGCCGAGATCGCGGACGCGGCCGACTTCTCTCCGGAGCAACGACTGCAGGAGATCGCCGCGCGGGCCGCCGAACTACGCGACCTCGTGGCGCGAGAGAAGCAGGCGGCGGCCGCCTATTCGTCGGCTATGGGGGACGTGGCCGCGCAACAAGAGGCCCTGTCGCGCATCACTACCAAGATCGCCGGCGTGCGCGGAGCCATCGAGGCGATACCTCTCAAGCCGCTACTGGTCCAGGTCAAGCGCGCCCTCGGTCGGAGTCCGAAAGTAAAGGTCCCGACCACGCTGCCGGAATCGGTCGGCGACCTGGTCGGCGCGGTCCGAGGTCTTTGCGACGAGCTCAAGACGGTGCTCACCGACCTCGCCGACGAGAGCCACGAGCGGCGAGAGCACGCGAGCGCTCTCGTCGCAAAGGCGCACGAAGCACTGCCGCCGGGGATCGAGATCGATGCAGAAGACATCAAATCGCTCGTGGCGCAGATGCGCGGCGCGGCGCGCTCGCTCGGGCAACAGGCCGCGCTGGCGGAGAAGGAAGCGAAGACGCTGCGCGAAAGGCTCGACAAGAGGCAGGCGCTCGAGGCAGAGGTTGCGGAGAAACGCAAGGAACAGGCCGTCTACGCGCAGCTCCAGCGCGAGTTGAAGAACGACCGAATCGTTCAGTTCCTTCAAGCCGAAGCTCTGGCGGTCCTGGCCGCGGTCGCGAGCGAACA
>JALZCA010000128.1 GCA_030863285.1 Actinomycetota bacterium
GCTTGGTGGATCTCCCAATCGATGCCGGCGCCGAGCGCGTCGACCACCTTGCGCGTCGCCGCCGAGACCTCCGGACCGATGCCGTCTCCCGGGATGAGCGTGACTGTCGGCATGCCGCCCACCTTAGTGCGGCCCTCGTACGCCGCGATTGCATCTCGTGTCGGACGCCACGACCCCGGCGCGGTTTTCGGCGTTTTGATAAAACTCTGTCGGCGCCAGACGGGCCTTCCCCACCGATGACGCCGCGGAGCGCGGGCGCGCTCCTTTCGAAGACGCCGTGGCGGTAGGACTACTCATCAGGAGGGGTGGCATGGCCAAAGCTGTGTCGACGCGACGGGGCGGGCTCGACGGTTACTTCGGCATCACCGAACGGGGCTCGTCGATCCGCTCCGAGGTCATAGCGGGATTCACGACCTTCATGACCATGGCTTACATCTTGTTTCTCAACCCGTTGATCCTCTCAGCCCCCGACCGGACGGGCACGAGGCTCGAGCCCGCGGCGGTGCTCACCGTTACCGCGCTGGCGGCCGGGATCACCACGCTCGCGATGGGCGCCTATGCGAAGTACCCGTTCGCCATCGCCGCCGGCCTCGGTCTCAACGCGGTCGTCGCCAACCAGCTCGTCGCAACGAACGGGCTGACCTGGGAGGAGGCGATGGGCGTCATCGTCGTCGAGGGGATCATCATCTTGATCCTCGTCCTGACGAAGTTCCGCCAGGCGGTGATGGACGCGGTCCCGCTTCCGTTGAAGCACGCAATCCCGGTGGGGATCGGCTTGTTCATCACGATCATCGGTCTCGTCGATGCCGGCTTCGCGACCGCGACCACGCTTCCGAACCCGCCGCTGACGCTCGGCAACGGCGGCGAGCTGAGGGGGTGGCCGGTGGTCGTGTTCGTCATCGGGCTGTTGCTGACGATCTTTCTCTACACGCGCAGAATCCGCGGCGCGCTGTTGTTCGGCATTCTCGCGACGACGGTCATCGCGATCATCGTCAACAACGCGTTTCTCGACGGCGAAGGCTTTGGCGGCGCGGCGAACCTCGACAAGGTCGCCGAGTTCCCCAGCGGAGACAACTTCTCGCTGATAGGCAACTTCTCGTTCGGGTTCTTCGCCGAGCTGGGGATCCTCGCCGCAGTGCTCGCGATCTTCTCCATCATGCTGTCGGACTTCTTCGACACGATGGGCACCGCGATCGGACTCGGACGCGAGGCCGAGATGCTCGACGCGCAGGGACGGCTTCCCGGCGTCGACCGCGTGTTGCTCGTCGACTCGGCGGCGGCGGCCGTAGGCGGAGCCTTTTCGGCGTCGTCCAACACGACCTATATCGAGAGTGCTTCGGGGATCGCAGAGGGCGGTCGCACCGGGCTCACGGCGGTGGTCGTCGGCGTGCTGTTCCTGCTATCGATCTTCTTCTCGCCGCTCGCGAACGTCATCCCGTTCGAGGCCGCGGCCCCCGCGCTCGTCATCGTGGGTTTCTTGATGATGACCGTCGTGCGCGAGATCCCGTGGGACGACGTGGAGGTCGCGATACCTGCGTTCCTCACGATCGTCGTCATGCCGTTCACGTACTCGATTACGAACGGGATCGGCGCCGGGTTCGTCTCCTACGTGTTCATCAAGGCGACGCGCGGGAAGGCCGGCGAGGTCCGCCCGATGATGTGGGTCGCGGCCGCAGCGTTCGTCGTCTACTTCGCGATCTTCTACGTGCGCGATGTGCTCGGCGTGAATTGATCCGCTGAAGGTCGCATCTCGACCACTAGCATTGCCGGGTGGTAGCGAGCGAGCCAGATCATCCGCCGATAGCCGTCGTCGCGTTGGGCGGCAACGCACTCCAGAGCCCGTCGGGCGACGATTCGGTCGAAGCTGATTTCGAGCGGACTAGGCAGACCGCCGAGCACCTTGCCGCGCTGGTGGTGTCGGCGGGATGGCGCCTCGTCGTGACGCACGGAAACGGCCCCCAAGTGGGCAACCATCTCCTGCGCAGCGAGCTCGGGCGCGAGCACGGCGAGCTGCCGACCTTGCCGCTCGACGTCTGCGTGGCCGACACGCAGGGCGGGATGGGCTACATGCTCCAGCAAGCGCTTTCGAACGCGTTCCATGCGGCCGGAGTGCCTGCGGTCGTCGCCTCGCTCGTGACCCAGGTCGTCGTCGACGAGGACGACGTCGCTTTCTCCCGTCCGACCAAGCCGGTCGGCGAGATCATCGGCGACGACAAGGTCCTCGATCTTCAGGCGCGCGGCTGGTCACTGGTCGAGGACAGGCACCGCGGCGGGTGGAGGCGGGTCGTCGCATCGCCCGACCCGCGCGAGATCGTCGAGGGGGCCGCGATCAAGGCGCTCGTCGATGAGGGAACCATCGTGATAGCCGCCGGCGGGGGCGGCATCCCCGTGGTCCACTCCGACGACGGATCGCTTAGGGGCGTCGCGGCCGTCATCGACAAGGACCTCGCCAGCGCGTTGTTGGCGAGCGACGTGGGGGCCGAGCGGTTCGTGGTGCTCACCGACGTGGAGTTCGCCTATCGCGGGTTCGACACTCCCGACCAGAGCCCGCTCCACGAGCTGTCGGTCGCCGAGGCGCGCGAGTTGATCGAAGCGGGTGAGTTCGGCGACGGCTCGATGCGCCCGAAGATCGAGGCCCTGTGCCGGTTTGTAGAGAAGACGGGCAGACCGGCGCTCATCACGTCGATCGACGCGGTCGAGCGCGCGCTAGACGGAGAAACTGGGACGCGCATCACGCCCTAAACGATCACGCGGCCCCCCGTGACGCACGTCACAGCGGCGTGCGGTGCCGGCGCTCACGGTGTCGGGGTGAGGAAGCGAATGCTGCCAACGGCGACCATCCTCGCCGGCGCCCTCTGCCTTTGTTTCCCTCCCTCGCTTCGAGCTGCGGAGGGCGCCGGCGTTTCCTCCCCGCGCTGGCTGATCCCACCGGTGGACGGCCTGATCGAGCGACACTTCGACGCGCCCGAGAACGAGTTCGGACCGGGGCATCGGGGCATCGACTACGCGGTCTCGGCGGGAACGCGCGTGCGCGCGGCGGGACCGGGCGTGGTGACTTGGGCGGGGCCGGTCGCCGGACGGCTTGCGGTGACGATCGACCACGGCGATGGGCTCGAAACGACCTACTCGATCCTGTCCGCACTCGAGGTGACGCGCGGTGATGTCGTCGACGAAGGACGCTGGATCGGAACTACGGGATCGGCCCACCCCGAAGCCGCCGGCGGACTGCATTTCGGCGTCAAGCTGCACGATCACTATGTGGATCCGCTCGCCTTCCTCGGGCCGGCGGACCTCAGCGGCGCGATCCACCTCGCTCCGCTCATCGAGTCCGAAACGGACCTGCCCGAAGCTCTCCACCTGGCGCACGAAGGCGCCGGCGCGGCGGCGCGAACGTGTCGGGATCCCGCTCCCGTCGGGCGACCGCCGCCGCCGAACGACAACATCGCGGTAGCGATCGGCGGATTGTCGAGTTCGACCGCGAACGGAACCGACGCGGCGATCCTCGAACGCGCGACCGGTCCCTGGGCGCTCGGTTATCCGGAAAGCCGCGTGTACCGGTTCTCCTACCGCGGCCCGAAGGGCGCCGACTTGCACGAGCCCTACGCCGCGCAGGACACCTGGCGCGACCTGAACGCGAGCACTCTGTTGTTGCGGCGACTGCTGCTGAAGATCGCTCGGCGACATCCCGGCGTCGACGTCGACCTCTTCGGACACTCGCAAGGAGGACTCGTTGCACGCAACTTCGTCGAACGCCTGGCGCAGACCTTCGATCCCCGCCTTCCGCGCATCGAGAACGTCGTGACGTTTGGCACCCCGCATACGGGAACGAGCCTGGCCGATGTCCCCGCGGAGTTGGCGACCGAGACGATTACCGGACCCTTTGCCGTCGACGAGCTTTCCGATCGCGCTCGACAGGGAGAGTCCGCGGTCGATCCACAGGCTCCGTCGGTTGCCCAGATGCGCCCCGACTCGACCTTCATGGCGAACCTCGCGCGAGAGGACGTGTCGTACGGGACGCGCGTGCTTGCGCTGGCAGCTCCGCACGATCTGATCGTTCCCGCGCACAACGCCCTGTGGCCCGGCGAGGACTCGCGCGTGCTGTCGCCCGCGTCTTGGAACGGACACCGCGAAGCCGTTGCCTCGGCTGAGGCAAAGGCGCTCGCGTATGCGTTTCTTCGTCGGGCGCCGGCGTCGTGCCCGGGGAACTGGGACGAGTGGGGACCGCTGTTGAGCCGCGGCGTGTCGTTCGCACACGGGCTCGTCGCCGACGCGTACTTCGAACTCGAGACGATCGGGTTGGGCAAGGTCTATCGCGCGCTCAAGTGGACGGCGGGCAAGGCGGGCGGCGTGCTCGACTGGATGGGGGAGCGCGCCAAGACCGTTGCGTCGTGGGCGGTCGACCGGGCCCGGGACCTGGGCGACAAGGCGTCCGGCGCGGCGCGGTGGGTGGGCGGCAAGCTGTCGGGGGTGGGCCGCTTCGTGAGGTCCGGCGTCGCCCGCATGTGGTGAGGCGGCGAGCCCCCGAGGAGTCGAAGCGGAGAAAAAGAAAGAGCCCCCTCCGCCGGGGGGGATGGGCGGATAACGGAGGGGGCTCGGGTCCCAGAGGGACGCTTTATTTGTTTGTTGAGGACATTGTGAAGGGATTCACATGCCTAGGCAAGCGTGGCGCAGGCAGAGAAACGGCGGCCTATTTGTACTCCGGGTACAAAACCCGCCTGAGCGCCCCAAGACCTCTAGGATTCCGCCATGGTCTTGAACCGTTTGCCTCTCGACGTGCCCGGCCTCGAGGAGCAATTCGAGCGCATCGAGGTCGTTCGCAGCGGACGCCGCAAGAAGACGATCTCGGCGGAGATCGTCGGCGACGCCCTCGTGGTCTCGATCCCCGAGAAGCTGTCGCGCGCCGAGGAGCACGAATGGGTGAACCGCATGGCGACGCGCATGTCGGAGCGACGCAGGCGGGACCGGCTCAACCAGGGGGGCCAGCTCAGGAGGCGCGCCCGCGAGCTCGCCGACCTCTACCTCGACGGCGTGCGTCCGACCGAGATCTCCTGGGTCGAGACCCAGCGCTCGCGCTGGGGATCGTGCTCTCCGGGGGACGGATCGATTCATCTATCGCTTGCGCTCGCCGACTTCCCCAGCTGGGTGCGCGACTACGTGATCGTCCACGAGCTCGCCCATCTGCGCGTCGCCGATCATTCGCCGGACTTCTGGGCGCTGGTCAACCGTTACCCGCTCACCGAGAGGGCGCGCGGCTTCTTGATCGCCAAGGGGATGGAGTAGCGCTCGCGGTTACTCCCGCGGCCGCGTCCTCGAAGTGCGCCAGAAGACAACCTCTCTCACGCCGGCCAGCTCGAGCATCCCGACCGACAGCGCGGCCCTGACACCGTAGCCGGCCGCAACGATCACGCGCCGCTCGTCGACGACCTCCGCGGAGCGCTGCCACAGCTCCTCCGCGCTTATACGTTTGGCGTTCGAGGGGACACGGGAGCCGGGATCCGCCACGTCCAGCACGAGGCCGTCGGGCGGCTCGAGAGTGTCGACGACTTCGGTCGAGCCGGGTTTACCGCCGTCGCTCACCCAAGCGTTTATCCCGTCGCCGACGTAGCCCAGGACCGAGAAACCTTTGCCTCGCAGCGACGCGGCGGCGTGCTTCAGGTCGCTGCCCCCGTCGTCCAGCAGCATCAACGGGACCGACAAAGGTATGCAGTCGCGCGCGCGGCTCTGCATCCCGGGACCGAACTCGAACACGAGGTCGAGCGCCCCCGGGATGTGCACATCGAGGTAGTCGTCTGGCGGCCGCAGATCGATGAACGCGGCGCCCTCATCCAGGTGCGCAAGCGCAGCATCGAAGGGGAGCTCTTTGAGAGTGGTCGCGACGGGCACCGGTTAGCTATAGCAGATCGATGCATCAAGCCTGCCCCCTACCCCGCGCGATAACGCGAGTCGACGCTTAGGCTCGGTTGTCGATGGCAGCTCTTCTATTCGTCCTACTTCTCGTCGTGCCCGTGGTCGAGCTGTGGGTCATCGTCGAGGTGGCCGGCGAGATCGGCGCGATCCCGACGCTCGTGCTGCTGCTCGTGGTCTCGGTCGCCGGCGCGTGGTTGTTGAAACAGCAGGGGACTGCCACCTGGCGGCGGATGCGCGAGACCCTTCGCCGGGGGCGGATGCCGACCCAGGAGGTCACCGACGGCGCTCTCATCCTGCTCGGCGGGGCGCTGCTTCTGACGCCCGGGTTCCTGACCGATGCCGTGGGACTCGCGTTGTTGATCCCGCCGACGCGCGCACCGATCAAGGCGCTGATCGCCACCGTCGTGGCACGTCGAGCGCGTCGCCGTCTTGGAGCCCAGCCGCGCGTCCAGGAAGCGAGGGTCGTGAAGGTGGAGCGGTCGGAGCGGCCTAAGCCGGCTTCTGATCGTGCGGAGAATCAACTTCCTTCTTCAGAGCGTCCAGACGACGGGGGCGATTCTCGGGATACGAGATGACGGGGCCGACCTGGCCCTGCTCGGGATACGCCGCGCGATCGAAATCGGCCGCCGGACGCTGGTAGGCGTTCATGCGCACGCGCGTCTTCTCCGGGTATTCCCCGACGTGCACGGGGACGCCGAGCTTCTCGGCCTCCTTCTGCGCCTCCTCCACTGAGTGATACACCCAGCGGTCCCACGACCCGTGACCGTCGACTACGACCAGTTGCGCGTCGTTCAAGCCGATGCGGACGACGACGGCCTCGGTGCCTTCTGACCCTCGCGCGCGAACGAAGTCCTGCGGGTTCTTGAGGCGTCTGGTTGGTTCGGGCTTGTTTTCGAACGGCCACTCTCGTGCCATGTGTCGGACTCTAACGCTCGCTCCGTCCGACGCCGCGGTCTCTAGATGACGAGCCCGCCGTCGACGCAGAGGACCTGACCGGTGACGTAATCGGATTCGTGCGATGCCAGATAGACGAAGGCGGGCGCGATCTCCTCCGGGGAGCCGTAACGCCCCAGTGCAAACCGAGCGAGCCGTTTCTCACGCGCCGCCGGGTCCTGGATCAACGGCTCGGTCATCGCGGTCAGCGCCGCCGGCGCCACCGCATTTACGTTGATCGCGTAGCGCCCCAATTCCTTGGCCCACGTCTTCGTCAACCCGACGATCCCCATTTTCGCAGCGGCGTAGTTCGATTGACCCGGAGCCCCGATGAGCCCCGATGCAGACGTCACGTTGATGATCTTGCGGTGGACGACGGTTCCCTCGGCCGCCTCTTTCTTCGCCGCGTCGCGCCATCGTCTGACGACTTCGCGCCCGCACGCCCACGTCCCTTTGAGATGGACCTCGATGACCGCGTCGAACTCGTCCTCGGACATGTTGTGCAGCATGCGGTCGCGCAGGATCCCGGCGTTGTTCACGAGGACGTCGACGCGCCCGAACTCGTCGACTGCAACGCCCACCAGACTCTCGGCGGCAGCCACGCTCCCGATCGGTTCGGTGTGGGCAACGGCGCGACCGGTGGAGCTCAATTCGTTCACTGCTTCTTTCGCCGCAGACGCGTCGGCGTCGTTGATCACGACGTGCGCGCCTTCTGCGACAAACGCGCGTGCGACCGCGAGTCCGATCCCGCGACCGGCCCCCGTGACCACGCACACCTGGTCTTTCAGACGGTTCGCCATGCGCGGCATCCTAGTGGACCCACGCCGCGACGTTTCGCTCGCGCGACCTTCCGAGTGAGGTGCGCGCCTACAATGACGCGCCATGAACGACGCAAAGAAGAACGAGATGACTCAGCAGGCATACGATCGCCTGAAAGCCGAGCTCGATCACCTCGAGGGCGAGGGCCGGCGGAAGATCGTCGATGCCATAGCGACCGCTCGCGCGCATGGCGACCTGAGTGAGAACGCCGAGTATCACGCCGCGCGCGAACAACAAGGCATGCAAGAGGCGCGGGCGCGTCAGATCCGCAAGATGCTCGAGGACGTAGAGATCGTCGAGGCGACGGACGACGGCGTCGTGAAGCCCGGCATGCTCGTCACGATCAAGATGGGCGGCGACGACGAGCCGGAGACTTACCTTCTCGGGCTGCGCGAGGAAAAGGGCGGCGAGCACGACGTGCTCACCCCGGAGTCCCCGCTGGGGCGCTCGCTGGTCGGTCGATCGGCCGGAGAGACGGTCAAGGCACAGGTGCCGCGCGGAGAATTGAACATAGAGATCGTCTCCGTCCGGACCCCCTGACTCACACGATGCGCCGCCCGCGGCGCCACACCATCCTGACGTCCGCCAGCAGCGCGGGATCTTCGAGCGCTTCCTCGGGAACCGCGCAGAGGTCGGCCAGCAGGCCGGTTTCGATCGCGCCGCGATCTTGCAAGCCGAGCCATTCCGATGCGACGACGGTCGCCGACGCGATGACGTCGCGCGCGGAGAACCCCGCGTCCGCCATCGCCGCTATCTCGGTACGATCGATGCCGGGGGCCGGTCCTTCGTTTCCGAGGTCGGTGCCGTAGACGACCGTGCCGCCGGCGGCGCGGAAGCGGCGCAGGTTGTCTTTGGCGATGTCGAGATCACGGCCCCGTCTGATCGACAGGGTCGGAACGACTGCCATCCTCGCGCCGACCATCCTGTCGATCGTTTCTGCCGGGATCGTTTGCGCGCTCATCAACATGTGCGCGAGCTCATCTGCTCCCGCGTCGAGAGCCTTGTCCAACTCTTCGAGGCCGGCGACGTGCCCGGTCGTCTTCAGCCCCCGCTCGTGCGCCGCGCCGACGATCCGCTCCAGCGTACGGAGGTCGAGAACGGGACCAACCTCTGGGTTCAACGCGAACTTGATCGCGCGAGCGCCGGCATCCGCCGTCTCTGCAACTGCCGTCTCGGCGTCATCAGGTGATGCCACGGCGCGGCCGGTCCTCGCCGGTGCCCACACGGCGCGCGTCGGATAGCCGTTTTGCACGGTCAGCATGGGCCCGGCCGCGAGGATCTCCGGGCCGTCGAAAGAGCGGTCCTGGGACGTGCGGCTCAGCTCAAAGATCGTCTCCGGCGGCCAGGCGAGATCTCGCACCGTCGTCACGCCGTGCCGCAGGACGTCGCTGGGCAACGCCAGGCCGATGTGTACGTGGGCATCGATGAAGCCCGGCATCAGGAGCAGGCCGGCCGCGTCCACGCGAGGCGCCAATCGGCGAGCGCCCGCATCACGCCCTACGGCGGCTATCAGCTCGTCTTCGATCGCAACTGCGACGCGTCGAGGCTCGAGCTCGCGTCCGACGAGCACGGTCGCGTTGTCGATTACGGTCTGTTCCGTAGCTACGCTAGAAAGTGAGTTCATGACCGACACCCTCGCGCTGCGTCAGGTCCAGCCCGTTGTTGCCGCCCTGGCACGCGGGATCCTCGGCGAGGCGTATTCGCCCGACGTCCCCTCTCGCATGCTCGAGCTCGTCTCTCGGCTCCCCGAGACCGATCGCGACCAGCTCCTCAACGGACTTCGGCTCGCAGACACCCGCGCCGGGGCGCTGGCTCTCACCGGCCGGGCAGTTCCGGTCTCGTGGCTGGCCGCGCAAGAGGCCGAAGCCCTCGTTCAGAGATGGAAGGCGAGCAAGGTGACCCACTTGCGACGTCTTGCAAAGGGCATCATCCCGCTCGCGTTGACGACGGCTTACGGCTACGAGTCGCCGGAGTGGCAACGCATCGACTATCCCGGCCCGCTTGGTCCTCCGCCCGATGAGCCCCGACGCCTGCATCCGATCGAGATCACGGCCGACCAGGAAATGAATTGCGACGTCGTGGTGGTCGGATCGGGCGCCGGAGGGGGCTGCGTCGCGGCGGGTCTTGCAGCCGCCGGTTTCGACGTGATCGTCGTCGAGAAGGGCGGCTATCGCAGCGAGCGCGACTTCAACCACCTCGAGCCAGATGCGACGCGCGACATGTACCTCTACAGCGTGACGCTTCTCTCGAACGACCTCGGCGTTCGGATTCTCTCCGGAGCCACGCTCGGCGGGGGCACGG
>JALZCA010000170.1 GCA_030863285.1 Actinomycetota bacterium
GGGAAAGCGGCAGCGACGGTGCGAGCGGTGTCCGGCCGATCATGCTGGCTATCGCCGGTGACAGCGGTACAGGAAAGACCACCATCACCAAGGGGTTGGTCGAGGCGCTGGGCCGCGACCGGATCACGTCCGTCGGCGCCGACGACTATCACCGCTACGACCGGGAAGAGCGCAAGTCCTTGCCGTTCACGCCACTGCATCCCGAGTGCAACTACATCGACATCATGGAGCAGCACCTGCAACATCTGGCGCTCGGGCAGCCGATCCTGAAGCCCATCTACAACCACGACACGGGCAAGCTGGAACGCCCGGAGTACATCGAGCCTCGGGAGTTCGTGATCGTCGAGGGGCTCCTCCCCCTGTACAGCAAAGCGTCAAGGGCGGCCTTCGACATCGCGGTGTACCTCGACCCGCCCGAGGAGATCCGCATCGCGTGGAAGCTGAAGCGCGACACGAGCAAGCGGGGTTACACGGAGGACGAGGTCCGTGAGGACCTCAAGAAGCGAGAGCCCGAGTCGGAGGCGTTCATCCGCCCTCAGCGGGCCAATGCAGACATCGTCATCCGGTTCGCCCCCATCGAGGAGCGAGGTGAGACGCGCGACGACCCGCTCAGCGCCACCCTGCTGCTGCGGCCGACGATCAGCCACCCCGACCTGCCCGCGATCCTGGGCGACGACACGCGGGAGGCCATCCATCTCACGCTCGTCCGAGACGACGACGGCAAGCCGGTCGACGCCGTGCATATCCACTCGTATGCCGACCCGGACGTGATCAAGAAAGTCGAGCAGGCCATTTGGGACGAACTGGGCGTGGATGCGCCTGTGCCCGAGGCGCTCGGCCAGCTCGACGACGACGAGCGGGATGAGCCCCTCGCCGTCAGCCAGCTGATCCTCCTGTACCACCTCATCCAGGCGCGACAGTCCGTCCGCGACGCCTGAGCAGGTAGGGCGCACGGCAGTGGCTGGCGAGATCGAGGAAATCGGCGACGAAATCGCGAAGGAGGCGCTGGGGGACCCGCTGGTCGTCGTCTCCAACCGCGGTCCGGTCGAGCACAAGCGAACCGACGGTCAGCGCACGGCCGAGCGGGGCCACGGTGGACTGGTGACGGCCCTGGCCGGTCTCGCCACCCACTTCGACGGCGCCGTGTGGGTGTGCGCCGCACTCAGCGAGGAGGACATCGCCGTCGCCCGGGAGCACAACGGGAAGGCCTTCGACGTCGAAGGTAACGGATCGGGTTTGCGCGTCCGCATGCTCGAGCTGGATCCCGAGGCGCAGCGGAAGTTCTACGCCGTCATCTCCAATCCCCTGCTTTGGTTCATTCAGCACTACCTGTGGGACCTGAGCCACGAGCCGGACATCACCCGCCGCGAGCACGAAGCCTTCGACAACGGCTACGCACCCGTGAACGCCGAGTTCGCCGACGCGGTGGCCGAGGAGGTCGAGGCGCTCGGTGGCAGGGCCACCGTGATGGTGCAGGACTACCACTTCTATCTGGTAGCCGAACGGGTGCGGGCCCGCTGCCCCGACGCTTTCCTCCACCATTTCGTCCACATCCCCTGGCCCCACCCCGACGCCTGGCGGGTCCTGCCGCCTGGGATGCGGGAGGCGCTGTTCCACGGCGTCCTCGGCAACGACGTCGTCGCCTTCCACTCGCGCCGCTCGGCCCGCAACTTCCTCCTCTGCTGTCAGGAGCTGCTCGACCTACGGGTTGACCTCGACCGGCACACCGTCGACGTAGACGACCGCACCGTCGCGACCCGTTGGCACCCGATTTCCGTCAACCCGGAGCAGCTGGAGGCGAAGGCCGAGTCAGACGCTGTCGCGGACCATGAGCGGCGCTTGGCCGAGAAGCGGCGCGAGCACCTGATCCTGCGCGTCGACCGGGCCGACCTCAGCAAGAACATCCTGCGGGGCTTCCGGGCCTTCGACACCATGCTCGACGACCATCCCGAGCTGGCCGAGCGGGTGACTTTCCTGGCCCTGGTGCAGCCCAGTCGGGAGGATGTCGAGCAGTATGCGGTGTACCTGGAGAAGATCCGGAGATTGGTGGCCGACGTCAACCTGAAACACGGGACGGACGACTGGCAGCCCATCGACCTCGACATGGAGGGCGACTTCGACCAGGTCGTCGCTGCCTACAAGCTCTTCGACGTGCTTGTCGTCAACGCCGTCTTCGACGGGATGAACCTGGTGGCCAAGGAGTCCGTCCTCGTGAACGAGCGGGACGGGGTGTTGGCCTTGTCCGAGAACACCGGGGCGTTCGAAGAGCTCGGGAAGTTTGCTCTCACCCTGCACCCGTTCGACATCCAGCAGCAGGCCGATGCCCTGTTCGATGCCCTCACCATGGACGCTCAGGAGCGACGGGAGAGGCTGGAAGCGTGCGCCGCCGTCGTGCGCGAGAACGACATCGCCAAGTGGTTACGCGAGCAGCTTCGCGACGTCCGTCGATTTCGCGCTCGCCGTTGAGGCGGGCCGATCCGACGGATTTCCGGCTCAACTCCCCGCCCGAACAGGTCGAGAACTGTTAGGCGATGGCTTGCAAGATCACCCCTTCGTCGCGCTGGGCCCTGCGCCTGCTGGTCGTCGCCGTGCCCGTCGTGCTCGCCGCCGGCGTGGCGGGCGCCGTCGTAGTCCCCCACGAGGCGCCCCCCGCGAGAG
>JALZCA010000193.1 GCA_030863285.1 Actinomycetota bacterium
TCGAGGATGCGTCGAAGGCTCGCGTTGAGGGCGAGGAAGAGATTCGTCGGCATCGTGACCGGATGGGGATGCCAGTTGCCCCACTCGTCGCGGTACTTGTCCCAGATCTTGAGGTCGAGGTACCACCCATACGGTCGCTCGCTGCGCGCCTCGACGCGCTCGCGGCCCCGCTTGGAGAGTGCGAGGACGCCGAGCCCGGGAGGGGCCTCCATCCCCTTCTGGGTTCCCGTAACGAGCGCATCGATCCCCATGGAGTCGACGCGTGCGATCTCGCCGCCTACCGAGGCGATCCCGTCGACCAGGTAGACCGCGTCGAGCTCCCGAGCGACCTGGGCGATCTCGGCAATCGGGTGTCGCACCCCCGTTGCCGTCTCGACGTGGACGGTGAGGATGCCGTCCGCGCCCCGAGCGGCCTCGCGGATGGCCTCGACGTCTATCGCGGCGCCGACCTCGACAGGAACCTCAGCTACCTCGAGCCTGTGTGCACGCGCAATCTCCGCGAGGCGCGTGCCGAAGAAGCCGGTGTTCGCCACGACGACCTTCTGCCCGGGCTCGAAGAGATTCGCGACACCGGCATCGAGACAGGTGGTGCCGGTTCCCGGAATGACGTAGGGGGGATCGGCGGCGTCGAGCAGCTTGCCGACGAGGTCGACGGTCTGGTTGTGGAGGTTGGTCCAGACATCGCCGTAGTGGGCGATGACCTGGCGGCCCAAGACGTCGAGGTCTTCCTCGTGCAGCTCGCCGGGGCCCGCGATCATGAGCTCGGGCATGTCCGGCAACTTCCTCGGGTCTAGGTCCGTCACTGGCCCCCCACCTCCTTGTGCGGGCGCTCGAAGAGATAGCGAAATGTTACCCGTGTCAGGTCCCGCCGGTTCCGCAGACTTCGAAGCCATACTCCTCGGCGGCCTCGTCGGCGCGCTCGTCGAGCTCCTGCTGCAGGATCGCGAGCCTTTGGAACTGGTCGCGATCGCCCTGCTCGGCGGCCGCGATCATCTGAGCGGTCGCCTCGACAATCGCATCGCGCGCCTGGAACCAGTCCAAGTACGCCTCTCGTCCGTCCTCGGGCGGCTCGCCTAACTCCCGCAAGCGGTTGATCTCCTCTCTGATAACCGGAAGTACCTCGCGCAAGACGGCCGCCGTCGCCCCGAGGCCTTGCGGCGGGTCGAGATTGGACAACGCACCTTGGTTGTCTGCGCAGATGGCGTCCGCCTTGGCGGTGAATTCCGCGCGCGTCAATTCGGGCTCCCCTGGAGCAGACGCGGTGGGTCCGTCGTCACCGTCGCAGCCGACCAATAGCGCGAGGAGCAACCCCGCGGCGATCACACGTCTCACAAGTGAACATCATTGCGCGCCGGGGGGCGCTACAACGACGGCCTCCTACTCGCCGGCGTCGCCGAGGATCTCGACGACGTGGTTGTGCGTCCCGCGGTTCTGCCACGGGATGTCCGGCACGTCACCGGCCCCCAGGTTCATGAACTGAATCCACTCGGCGTCGGCCTTCCACTGCGACATGTCTTGGCCCCGCGACTCTCGCAGCCTGCTCAAAACGGTGAGGAGAGACGAGAACGCCGCGTCGACACAAGTCTCCTTGCCCCGCGTGTTGATGTTGTCGCAATAGTTACGCGCGAGATGCTCGCGCGCCTTTCGGTTGAACGTGTTCTTGAGATACGACGAGAAGTCGAACCACATGTCGTGATCGAACACCGGCGCAGCCACGTCGCCCGGTGGAAGCGCACCGAGCTCATCCCGGAAGACCTTGTTGACGAGCTTCGTGTACCAGGCGTCGAAGATCACGATGCCGGTGCTGTCGTCGAGGAACTCGTCGCGGTCCTTGTTGATCCTGTGCGCACCTTCGGCGATCCAGTTCGAGACGTAGTTGAGGGCCAGCTGCTCGTTCTCGCCGAGACCGCGCCGCTTGCGGACCAACGAGACCATCTTCTTGCCCAAGAACAGCCCGCGGGTGTCCTGCGTCGCGGCCACCCGGATGACATCGACGAGATCGGAGAGCTCCGCCTTGCGCGGACCCTTCACCAGCTTGCTCATCTGTCGCGAGAGCAGTTGGACGCGATGGATCGCTCCCCACTTCGCGCCGTCGTACGCGTCCCAGCCGGCGGCGGGGCTGTTGTTCCAGTTGGCGACCCAACCCTGGTCGGGGTCCACCACTTTGGGATGCTTGCTGAAGGGGAAGCGCCCCCTCCACTCCCAGCGACCCGTCCCCCACGAGGGCAGCGCGGGATGAACGCCCCGCGCCCGGCGGGGATAGCGTCCGACGTGGAAGTAACCGATGTGCTCGGAATCCGCATAGAACGCGTTGAAGCTCATCGTGAAGTCTTCGGCGGCCGCGCGGAAGTCGGCGACGGAGTCGACGTCGACGTTCCAGCGGTAGAACTGCGGGATCGAGTCGAGCTCCTTCTTCCAGAAAAACCTCTCTTTGACGAACGCAACCGGCTTCCCGTCGACCGTGCCTCTGTCGAATACCGGCCCGTGCTCCGTCCGGTAGAAGGTGCGCTCCTCGACCTGGGGCGGGCCTGGGTCGGTGGGTTGCGGCTTTGCGATGAAGGTCTCGGTGCGCGAGGTCATCTCCCGGCACTCGCCCTTGAACCGGTAACCGTTGGACTCCTGCGTCGGCTCGCCGCCTTCGGGCTCGCACAGTTTCTCGACCCGCACGTCGACCGCGTCGGAGTACCCCGTCGTCAGGCTCCATGCGTAGTCCGCCCCCCGCCCGAGCGGGATAAGCGCTGAAGCACCCGGAACCGCCGGGCCCCGGAAATCGGCTACTCCCGGAACGTGGACGTCGACGTCCAGGAAGAAGGCCGGGTTCGCGTACCCCACCTGCGGGGCGCCGACCTGGAGTGGGTTGCCGGTGGCGGATTCCTCCGGCGACACCAGTAGCGCGTTCGATGCCGGAGTCTTGAAGCCGAGGTCCTCGAGGAGCCGGTCCCTCAGCTGCTCGACGCGGGCTTCTTCCTCCGCAACCTCCTCCGCGTTGTCGGGGATCGCAATGGCGCGCCGCTTGACGTCGCCGAGATCCTGGCTGGGGAAGACTCGCTGGTCGCGAGGGATCGTCGTGTAGGTCCTCGGTTCGCTCTGTCGCAGGAAATCCTCGAATGCACGGCTGCCTTTCTTGGGGCCGAGGGTCTCTTTCAGCTGCGAGTACAGCGCCGCGTTCTCGAGTTCGCCGCCGGCGGTCTCTCCGAACACGCGCAGCTGCAAGATGACGAGAAAGAGCGTGTCGGTGACCGTCCATTCCTCGGGGTGCGCCGGCGGTGGGTTCTCGGTGGCCCCGTACTCAACCGGCATCTCGTCCGCGCGCGTGGTCTTGAGCTCCTCGATGTGCGCGTTGATGCCGTCGACGTATGCCTGAAGCCCCTCTTGGATAGCGACTCCGACTTCGCCAAAGCGCTCGTCGAATCGATTGAACATCCGCTGCACTTCTTGCTCGGTGTAACCCTCGCGTCGCGTCGCGATGTCGACCGGCAGGTAATCCGGGTCCGCGAACTCGGCGACCTCGCCGCGTGCCGCATGTCGGAGGACGTCCATCTGCCACATACGGTCCTCCGCGGTGACGTAGCCGAGCGCAAAGCTCGCCTTGTTCATCGTCTCCGCGTGAATGTGCGGGATGCCGAAGGAGTCGCGGTAGACCGTGGCTCCCTCGATCGGGGAATACTCGTCTTCGATCTGGTCTTCGGGAACGTCGAACTGCATCGAGTGGAAATACGTCGGCAGCTCGGCTTCCGTTACGTCCGTGTCGTCGATCAGCGACGCGTACATCTCGAGCTGGTCTGCGTAATGGGGGCCGTAATCGCCGGACGCGAACTCCTCGGCCGTGACGTCTCCCTCTTGGCCGGGGGGAACGATCGAGAACGCGCGCAGGTGATCCTCGACCTCGGGTATCTGCGCGCTCGCAGCGGGCGCGGAAAGCCCGCCCCCCAGAAGAGCGAAAAGAAGGCCGCAAGCGACGCGCTGAAGAGATCTACGTGAACGCATAGGGCTCCCTTTATCAACTGTTTCGACCTCTGGATTTAAGTTCACGAAGAGACCCGGAAATCCTGCACGGGACCGGGGACGCCCAAACAACGCGTAACATCGCCGGATGGACGCGGGCGACATCATTCAGGGCCGCTACCTGCTCGAGGAACGCCTCGGCAAGGGCGGTATGGGGCAGGTCTGGAGGGCCGTCGACCAGCGCCTCGAGCGTACGGTCGCCATCAAGCTCATTGCTCCTCAGCTGGCCCACGAGCCCGAGTTCCTCGTGCGCTTTTTGCGCGAAGCGCAGAGCATCGCCCGCATCTCACACCCGAACGTCGTCGGCGTCCTCGACTTCGGCGAGGCGGACGACAAACCGTTCCTCGTCATGGAGTACGTGCCGGGACAGCCTCTGGGCGAGGTGACGGGACATCCCATTGATCCAGAGCGGGCCGTCGCCGTGATCGCGCAGGCCGCGGACGCGGCCGGTGCGGCTCATAAACAAGGGATCGTCCATCGTGACATCAAACCGGCCAACATCATCGTCACCGACGAGGGCCGCGCGAAGCTCGTCGATTTCGGCATCGCCTCGCACGAAAACGTCGAGCGCATCACCGCCACGGGAACGACTATCGGTTCGCCGCACTACATCTCGCCCGAGCAGGCGAGCGGAGGTAATGCGACCCCGCGTTCCGACGTCTACGCGCTCGGAGTCGTGCTCTTCGAACTCCTGACCGGCAGACGTCCGTTCGAGGGAGACCAGATCGCGGCGATCGCGATAGCGCACGTGGAAAAACCACCCCCGGCTCCTTCGCAGTTCGTGGACGGCATCGATCCCCAACTCGAGCAGGTAGTGATGCGATGTCTCGCCAAGGATCCGAACGATCGTTTTGCGGATGGTCAAGAACTGGCGCGCGCGCTGGCTCCCGACGCCGACGCAAGCACGATGGTCGTCCCTGCTGCTGCGGCGGCGGGAGCGGGATCGACGATGGTTCTACCCGCCGACGACGCCCTCCCCTACGAATCCGATCCGTTCGAAGACGAACAAGCCGGTTCTCCCTGGAAGGCGGCTCTGGTCGGCCTTCTGTTGGGGTTGGTGGTGCTCGCGCTCGCGGTCGGCGCCTACGCCCTTCTCAGCGGCCGCAACGAGTCGGACGTCGCGGGCGATACCGGCGACCGCCTCCCGACGACCGAGAACGACGCGAACCCGGTTACCAGCGAGCCGCCCGACGTGACCGAGACTCCGGTGCCGACGGAGGAGGAGCCGACCACCCCCGAGGAGGAGGTACCCACCGAGGAGGAGCCTCCTCCGCCGGAGGAAGAGCCGCCGCCCCCGGAAGACGAGCCGGAAGAGGTGGAGACCGTGGAGGGCGACGTCGAGGTCGACCCGAACGAGGAGCCCAACGGCGTCGGACCCGACGGCGAGGGCCCGCCGGGACAGGACAACAAGAACTAGCGGCGAGCCCAGCGGCACAAACGAAGCGAACGCGGCCCCCAAAGGGCGCTAAAAGCGACGCCCCTTGATCGAGAGCCACGCAGAAAATGCGCTAGGGACGGACCCGACCAAGAGGCGTCGCCCCTAAGTCTCGCCTAGGCGCAGGCGCTTGTCGTACGGTTTGCCTAACGATCTAGTGAGGCGTTAAGCGATACCCAACGCCGCGGACGGTCTCGATTACGTGCGGGGAGCGGGGGTCGTCTTCGACCTTCTCCCGCAAACGCCGCACCGTCATCCACAAGGGCGAGGACCCGGCGACGAACTCGTAGCCCCAGACGGTCGCCAATAGTTTGTCGCGCGTCACCGGCCGCCCCGCGTGCGTCGCCAGTTCGACGAGCAGCTTGAACTCGGTGCGCGTCAAATCGATCACCCGGTCGTTCTTGATAACGCTTTGACTGCGAAGATCGATGTGGATATCACCGAGATCGATGACAAGAGCGGATTCGTCGCCCATTCCTGCGCGAGTCAGTGCGGCAAGCCGCGCGACGTCCCGCCCCACCGCCCGCGCCTCTGCTTCGAGTTGCGCGTGATCCGTTACGTCCACGGCAACGCCTATCGTCTCGACGATCGCGCCGCGCTCGTCGAACGCGGGCTCCACCGAGCAGCGGAAGTGGCGGCCGCTCCAGTCGACTTCGAACGTGACGGTCTCGCCGTTGAGCGCGCGCCGCGCCGCAGCGATCGGCGTGAAGTCGGCATCCTTCGTCCCGAAGAACTCGAACAGGTCCTTACCGAGCACGTCGTTCTCCTCCAGGCCCAGGGCCGCCAGGCCCGAGCCCGACGACCACGTGAAGCGAAGATCTCGGTCGGTGGACCACAGCACTATCGGGATGCTCTTGAGAAGCAGCCGCAGTCTCGCTTCGCGTTCGCGCAAAGCGCGGTCACGGTCCTCTTCGTGCGTCACATCGCGCGCAATGCCGTGGATCAGCAGACGTCCGTCCGGACATCTTTCGACCTCGTTGTGGATCTCGAGGACGATCGCGCGCCCGTCCTTGGCCTTGATCGGGAACCGGCCGTTCCACGGTTCGCCGCGCCTGAGGGTGTCCATGATCTCTTCGGCAGCGGCGCGATCCTCGGGAAAGATCGTCTCTTGCCATCCCCCGGCGGCTGCGAGATCGGCGGCTTCGTGACCGTGGAGGCGAAGGAGGTCGCCGCTTCCGGACACGCGGCGGAACTCTCCGTCTGGAGTGATCTCCCACTCGTACCTATAGACCGCCGCTGCAGGAGGCTCGAACATCGTCGCTCCCCTCCGCCCGTCGCCAGACGGACCCGCCCGTCGCCAGACGGACCCGCCGGTATCTTCCCATTTTGTGGCGCTTTATGCCTCTTGGTGGAGGAAATCGCCCACCTAGCGACGAGTTCGCGTTAGGTCCCATCGGAGAACGGGATCCGGTAGTACGGCTGGCGCGGCCAGGAGTTCAACGCGCTCCGGATCTTCAAACGGAGTTTCCAGCGGTCGAGCGACAGTCCCTTCTCGGCCCCCAGTTCCTCGACCGCGTCGATGATCTTCGTCACCCGCGCGTTCGTCGCGGTTCCCTGCCACTTGACCTTGACGCCGCCCCACCAGGCGCGCCAGCGTTCGGCGAGCGCGGCAAGGGGTCCGCCCTCGCGCCCCACCGCCATCGCCTCGTCGATCGTTGCGCCCCGTCGCGGCGCCCACCCCGCTACGAGGACGTCGTCCGGAGCGAACTCGGGTTGCTGGGGGTAGAACCGGACGGAGATCCCCTGACCCCCGAGGACGATGTCGTCTTCGAGCATCAGCTTGGCGCGCTCTCGCAACGCCGCGTCGGCTTCGCTCGGAGTCATCCCCCCGACGTCGAGTCCGCGCCGGATCTCGACTCCATAGTGGATGCGCCCGGCGTTGACACCCAGCTCGACGACCACCACATAGGCAAACAGGCCGACGAGCACTCCGAGCAACAGTGCTATCCGGGCCTTGGGTATTCGAGCCATGTGACCGATGCTAAGTCGGCTCGGCTCCGTTGGGAACGGATTGTTCGTTACGGGCCGTCTGGCGGCGAGGGGCAGGCTTCATCCGACCACAGCCCCCGCTCGTCGGCTCGTGCCTGCCTCTGAAGGATGACGAACAGATCGGCGTGACGCACGTTCGGAGGGTAGGTGTACACCGACGCGTAGCCGTTGACCACGAGACGGGCGTTCGCCATCTCGTCGGCGATGTACACGTAGCGCAGCAGGCGACCGAAGCCGTCGACGTCCTCGACGTCGTCCACCAGCCGCACCTCCCGTCCCTCGAGGAGAGCCCTGGCGGCCGCGGAGGCCTCGCGCCCGAAGCACTCCACCTCCTCACCCGGTTTGACCGTCTCGGGCGTGTCGATGCCGAGCAGCCGCACGTCGAATGCCTCGCCCGGCGTCGCGTGCCCGGCGCCGGGGCCGGGGACGACCGCATCGACTCGCACCCGCAGCGTGTCACCGTCGATGACGTCGAGGACGGTCGCCTCCTCGTAGCC
>JALZCA010000231.1 GCA_030863285.1 Actinomycetota bacterium
TCCCGGCTGCGGCCGCCTCGAGCAGGACGACTCCCAGGCCCTCGACGTCGAGACCGCTCCACCGCTCGGTCACCGGAAGAGCGAAGACGTCGGCGGACGCGAACAACGCGGGCGCGTCCTCCTCGGAGACCCGGCCGGTGAAGACGATGTGACCGCGACTGCGCTGGGCCACACGCCGAAGCCTCCTTTCTTGCGGTCCCGTCCCTGCGATCACCACTGCGGCCCCGGGCACGGCCTCATCGAGTCGGCCTGCGATCTTCACGAGGCGGTCGACGCCCTTGCGCGGCACGAGGCGCCCGAAGCACAGCACGATGGGCTGGTCCTCTCGCAACCCGAGCCGGCGCTTGAGGGTCGGGTCGGCCCGTTTGGGATGGAACCGCATCAGGTCCACGCGCGCCCGCAGCAAGTCGATCGGGGGCACGCGCACTCCGGCATTCTCGAGAAAAGCGCGCGTCTTCGTGCCCGTGAAGTCGCTCACCGCAAAGAGATGATCGGTTTGGGAGAGCGACGCCGCCAGCTTGCCGGAGAACCCGGGGATGGCCGACGGCACCAGCAGTTCGGCTCCGTGGATGATCGAGGCGTAGGCGAGCCCCGCGCGGCGCAGCCGGGGGCCGAGCAGGACGAGCGGCCACGGCGTTCCGAACAGGACTCGGTCGACCGACAGGCGCCGAGCCTCGCTCTCGATCGCGTTTGCGAGCCGGCGGTGGGGCACGAGCATGTTTCCCGGGTAGCCAACCGTCGCGTACGGCAGGTCCGACGGCAGGCCGCGTCCCTCTCGCGTGGCGGCGGCGAACGCGGTGAGGAATGGCGCCAACTCCTCGCACAGCTTTGCGAGGTAGCTCTCGATGCCCCCGCGCCCGGGGAGGAAGGAGGAAGTGACCATCAGCGCGCGCGACATCCTCCCGATTATCAATCGGTGCAGGAGGCGTACGGGGGACCCGGTAGCTTCGACAACGTCCGGGGAGGAAGCGGTCGGGATAACCAGTACGGCGGAGCGGGGAATGACCTGCTGCTCGGGGCCTCGGACCCCGGACTCGACTATCTCGACGGCGAGGACGGCATCGATGACTGCCTGCCTGGGACGGGTGACATCGAGTACCAGTGTGAGAAGCCTCCGCCCGAGTAGGTCAGGCGGAGCGCTCGTGGGGTGCTTCGGCGGCGCGGGCAGGCCGCTGGCTGTTGAGCGCGAGGCGCATCGCCCGCACGACCTGGGGGTCGAAGTCCGCCCCCGAGCAACGGCGCAGCTCCGCTCCGGCCTCCTGAGGCGTTAGCACTCGTCCGTACGAGCGCTCGGTCGTCATTGCGTCGAAGGCATCGGCGACGAAGATGATGCGGGCCTCGACCGGGATCGCAGTTCCGACGAGTCTGCCGGGATAGCCCAACCCGTCCCATCTCTCGTGGTGGTGGCGGACGATGTGAGCGAGGTCGCGCATCGCGGGACGGCGCTCGAGCATCCTCGCTCCGAGGTCGGGGTGCATGTTGACGATCGCTCGCTCGTCTTCGGTGAGGGGGCCGGGCTTCTGGATGATCGACTCGGGGATCATGATCTTGCCGATGTCGTGTACGAAGGCGGCGTTACGCACCAGCTCGACGGTCGCGTAGGCCAGGCCGAGGAGCCGGGCGACGTGGGCCGAGTAGCGGGCCACCCGTTGCGAGTGGCCTCCGGTGTACGCGTCGTACTCGTGGACGGTGTCGAGCAGGATCTCGAGCACCCGCTTCTGATCGCGCGGCGCGGAGTCGAAGTCGACGACCTTTCGCGTAAGCGCTACCGACATGCGAGTCGTGCTCCCAGGCTGAGATGAGTGGCTAGTCCGTTTGGACTATCGGCCTGGTCCTGGGAGTTCTTGAGAGGTCCGGAGCACAGGGGGCCGGTACTCGGGTAGCGTTCGACGCGACCGGAGGGGCGAGGCTTCGAGGAGGGAGGCGCAGTGAGCGACGAGGAGCTTGGTCGACTCAGACAGCAGGCTCGCAGCGACCGCAAGCTGATGCGGCAGGCGGCGGAGGCGCTCGCCGAGATCGATCGCTCTCAAGGCCTGATCGACCGGCACGCCGACGTCCTGACCGCCCTGCGCATCCGTCTGGAGGGCAAGGAGCGTGCCTCCCTCGAGGATCTCCTCACGACCACCCAGGACATCGGTGGCAAGCGCGACCTCGGCGAGGTCCTCGGCGGGGGGGAGGGATCGAAGTCTGACTGGCCGACGGTCGAGGAGAAAAAGCGCGACTGGCCGACGTAAGGACCGTCTACTCGTCTTCGGCGCGGGGGTTGCGGTTACGAAGGAAGTTCTCGAGCTCGGCCGCAAGAGCCTCGCCCGACGGCAGGTCGGACGGATCCATCTCTTCGTGGTCGCGCTCGTCTGAGCGTTCCTCGAGCAGCCGGACGTAGGCCTCGACGTCTTCGTCGGACGCAACGATCTCGGACACGCGACGTTCGTAGGTCTCCGTGGCGCGCTCAAGGTCGTCTACGTCGACGTCCAGCGAGACGAGATCGGCAACTTTGCGCGTCAACGCAAGCGCGGCCTTGGGATTCGGGCTCACGGCCAGGTAATGGGGCACCGCAGCCCACAAGCTCGCTGAATCGATGCGAGCCCGCCCCATCGCGTCTTGAAGGACGCCGACGATCCCCGTAGGTCCCTCGTAGCGTGATCGCTGGAGGTTCAACCGCTGCACCAGTTCCGTTTGCGCCGCGGTACCCGTTATGTGGACGGGACGCGAGTGGGCGACGTCGGCCAGCAGGGCCCCCAGTGTGATCACGAGGCGCACTCCGTGACGCCGCGCCACCTCGACGACCGCATCCGAGAACGCGCGCCAGCGCAAGTTCGGTTCGGTACCGATCATCACGATCACGTCGCGGCCTTGGTCGCCGACGCGCGCGGACCAGAACTCGTTGGCAGGCCAGGTGATCTGGCGTGTGAGGCCGTCTTCGAGATGCACCTCTGGACGGACCGCCTGGAAGTCGAAGAACTCCTCCGGATCGATCGACGCGAACTTTTTCGCCGACCAGACGCGCGTCAGATGCGTCGCCGCGAACGACGCGGCCTCTCCGGCGTCGTTCCAGCCTCGGAACGCAACTACGAGAACGGGGTCGCGCAGATCGACGTCGCGGTGCTCGTTGATGGGATTCGAGGAGCTCACGGTCCCAGGCTAAGGGGGCCGGACGACTATTGAGCGAGCGCGTCCCGCTGGTCGAGGTGACGCTGGAGCTTGCGCTTGATCCTCTGGAGGGCGTTGTCGATCGACTTGACGTGGTTGCCGAGCGCCCCGGCGATCTCCTCGTAGGACTTACCGTCCATGTAGAGGCGCAGGACATCGCCCTCGAGCTCGGTCAGGTTGTCCCGCATCGAGGTGCGGATTGCCTCGATCTCTTCGGCGGAGATCAGGAGCTCGGCGGGGTCGTTGATCGCGGGAGCGATGAGGCTGTCGGCGACGGACTTCTCGCCCGTGTCGTTCGAGTACGCCGGAGCGTCGAGTGAGATCGAGCTGTTGAGCGGCTGGTGCTTGTTCCGATTGGCGGTCTTGATAGCGGTCAGGATCTGCCGCGAGATGCACAGCTCCGCGAACGCTCTAAACGGAGTCTCCTGGGACGCGTCGAAGTCGCGGATCGCCTTGTAGAGCCCGATCATGCCCTCCTGAACGACATCCTCTTTGTCGGAGCCGGCGAGAAAGTAGGAGCGGGCCTTGGATCGCGCGAAGTTGCGGTAACGGCTGAGCAGGACCTCGAGGCACCGCTCGTCGCCGCCCTGGACCCGCTGGACCAGGACGTGGTCTTCGAGCTCGGAGATGTCTTGATCTCCGGTGTGCTTCTCCATCCAGTCGATCATCCCCACCCGATCTGCTCCCCGCATTCGCGTGCTTGGTCGATGGTTCGGCCCTTAGCACTTGTGGGTTAAGGCTATTTGTCCTATTTCGGGAGATAAATGGCCCGTCGGGATGGTTTTCCCTAGTCCGAAAGGACTAGTCCCCGACGGTCATTCCCAGTTCTGGGCGATCGCTCCGCGGTGTTACCGCCTTGCCCCAAGCGGGCGCCTCCCGACTGCCTCTCTATCTTCCCACTTTCGCGGCTCTACTATCGCCGTTTTGGGAGGCGAAAGGGGACTGGTGTCCCTCCCGGTCTTCAAAACCGGTGCGCCGGGTCACCCCCGGTGGGCGGGTTCGATTCCCGTCCGCCTCCGCCTACGCTGCGCTTCGGCGTAGTCGGACGCGCCTAACCCGAGCCATCTCACCCGGGCCCACCGCTGGCGCGGCTCTCGGCCGGGTTCGCTTCCCGTCCGCC
>JALZCA010000238.1 GCA_030863285.1 Actinomycetota bacterium
CGCGCATCGACCTGTCGGCGAAGTCGTCTGCACGGATGTCTCGCACCAGGAGGAACGAGCCGAGGCCTACGGTCCCAGCGGAGACGCCGGCGACGGCGATGAACCCCATCGTGAGGCGGAGCCTGACGCGGCCCGGCGCGACCGCGGGACGTGGCTTCAGCGGCGATCGATCCGGTAACCGACGCCGCGGACCGTCTCGATCAGCTGCGGGTTCGACGGATCGCGCTCCACCTTCTCGCGGAGACGCTTGATCGCCATGTCGACCACGCGAGAGTCGCCGAGGTAGTCGTATTCCCACACGAGCTCCAGCAGCATCTCGCGCGTCATCACCTGTCCGGCGTGGCGAGCGAGCGTGACGAGGAGCTTGAACTCGGTCGCGGTCAGGTTGACGGGGCTAGAATCGACGGTCGTCTTGTGACCGGGGACGTCGACTTCGAGCGGACCGAGGCGGATGACGTCGTCGCTCGGGGTGTGGCGGACCCGTCGCAGCAGCGCGCGGACCCGAGCGACGAGCTCGCGCATCTCGAACGGCTTGGTGACGTAGTCGTCGGCGCCTGCCTCCAGCCCGAGGACGACGTCGGCGGTGTCGTTCCTCGCCGTCAGCATGATGATCGGGACGGGGCTGTCTCGCCTGATCTGCCTGCACACCTCGAACCCGTCCAGCGACGGCAGCATCACGTCGAGGACGACGACGTCGAAGTCGCCGGCGCGGAACGCCCCGACTGCGCGGCGGCCGTCGGTCTCCACGTCGACTCCAAACCCGCTCTGCTTCAGCCCTCGGGCGGTTATCTCGGAGATCGCGTGATCGTCCTCCACGAGGAGAACCGTCTCGTCCACGTCACGCAGGATACTCACGCGCTCTCAGTGCCAGTGGTGCCCGGCGCGCAAGACGGCCGGCCCGGGGGCGACCGGCCGTCTTGTGTGGCGAGGGTCTATCTCTCACAGCTGCGTAGGTCGTCGTTCCCGCGTCCGCCGCGACCAAGGTCGCGCCCCGCGCCGCACGCGAGGGTGTCGTCGCCGCGGTTCCCGTAGAGCGCGTCGGGGCCGGGTCCGCCGGTGAGGATGTCGTCCGACGATCCTCCTCGGACCACGTCCGCCTGCTTTCCGCCGTGCAAGTTGTCGATGCCCTGGCCGCCGCGCAGGAGGTCGTTCCCAGCCCAGCCGTAGGCGCGGTCGTAGCCGTGTCCACCGATGAGCACGTCGTCGCCCGCTCCACCATGGAGCGTGTCCCACCCGGCGTTGCCCCGGATGGCGTCGGTGCCCGCTCCGCCGCGGATGATGTCGTGGCCCTTGCCTCCGACTGCCACGTCGTCACCCGGACCGAGCCGGATGTCGTCGTCTCCACCCCGTCCGTCGACTGTGTCGTTCCCGCCGAAGGTGAGGATGATGTCGTGGCCCTCGGTCCCGACGATCTCGTCGTCGCCTTCCGTCCCGCAGATCACGTCGGGCTCGTCGCATTGCGCCGGTTGAGCCGCCTGACCACGCGCCGGCGTCGCGAGAAGTGCAGAGATCATCGTGGCGGCCATTGCCAGCGCCCAACAGCTCCTCTTCGTCCGAAGCTCGCCTGTATCTCGTCTCATCCGTACCTCCCTCGAGTTGGATCGGCACGAAGTGCCCGTGGAGGGGGCATCCCCCAACAGGTAACGAGAAGGTCACGACGAGGTCACGACGCCGTCACTCTCGAATGGCTCGAACTCGAAAGGGCCCGGCGCCTCCTGATGCGGTGCTATGACCAATGGATGGGATCGCTCGTACGCGCGCGCACTGCCGCCCGCCGCTTCCTCGCAACCGAGGCGTCGGGCGGGCTGCTGCTGCTCGGCGCGACCATCGTCGCTCTCGTCTGGGCCAACAGCCCATGGCGCGATGCGTACGACTCGCTATGGCACGTGGAGCTGACGCTCGGGTCTCCCCCCTGGGGGATAAGCCAACACCTCCAGCACTGGATCAACGACGCCCTGATGACGTTGTTCTTCTTCCTGATAGGCCTCGAGATCAAGCGAGAGCTCGTTTCTGGAGAGCTCCGCGAGCCGCGCGTCGCCGCGGTGCCCGCCCTGGCCGCACTAGGCGGGATGATCGTCCCCGCGCTCTTGTTCCTCGTCGTCGCCGGCGACGGTGAAGCACGCAGCGGGTGGGCGATCGCGATGGCGACCGACATCGCGTTCGCGCTCGGCGTCCTGGCAGTGCTCGGCCCGCGGGTGCCGCAGGGGCTCAAGGTGTTCCTCTTGACCCTCGCGATCGTCGACGACATCGGCGCGATCCTGGTGATAGCCCTGTTCTACTCCGGCGGGATCGGGATCTCGTGGTTGGGTGCGGCGGCGGCGGGTCTCCTCGGTGTCTATGCGATGAAACGTCTCGGCGTGGCGCGCCCGCTGGCGTACCTGCCGATCGGTGCCGCCGTCTGGTACGCGACGTTCCGCGCCGGCGTCCACCCGACGATCGCCGGGGTCGCGCTGGGGCTGTTGACGCCCGCAGGTGACGCCGACGAGTCGGGCGTCATCGACGACCTGGAGCACCGTCTGCATCCCTGGTCGAGCTACGTGGTCGTGCCGTTGTTCGCGCTGGCGAACGCCGGCGTGTCGCTGGGCGGTGACGCGCTCGCAGCCGCGTTCCGGAGTCGCCTGACGTTGGCGATCGTCGTCGGGCTGGTCGTGGGAAAG
>JALZCA010000032.1 GCA_030863285.1 Actinomycetota bacterium
GGTTCGCTCCGCGCGGGTTGCGGTAGGACTTCGTCACCGCGACCACCTCACCATCGATCGCGACGACGATCTTTTGCCCTCGTGCTCCACGTCCTTCGAGCGCGCCCTCTACCAGAGCCGGGAGCAGAGGCATCGCCGGCCTGGCTTTCTCTACCCGCCGGATGTTTTCGACTACGACGCCGGCATCCGCCGGCGAAGTCATTTCGAACCGTCCGATCCGCCGTCCCAGCATGCTTTCGGTTCCCCCCGGCGCTACGGAGAAAAGGTCGATTCCGCGCTTGCCGTAGCCGAACGTGTCGTACTTGATCTCGGCAACGCTGAACTTCGCATCGAGGTCGCGCGGCAGCTCCAGGTAATCGGTCTTGCGGACCCGTTGAGTGGGAAAGTCGCTCGCGAGCGCCGAGACACCGTCCGTTTCTAGCGGGACGTCGGAGGACGCAAGCGCATCGATCAAAGTCGGGACGACGTCGACGGTCTCGACAGGCCGATCAGAGATTCGGCCGGCGTCTTGGAAGGGTTGCTTGATGAAAAAGGGCACCGGGCTCAGATGCCCAACCGTTCTCGGTGTCACGACTCGCTTCGATTCTCCCGGTGCGAATGCAACCCCGTGATCGGCGGTTATTGCGATGAGGCTTTGATCGTAGATGTCTCGCGCCTCCAGGTGATCGATGAGAACGCCGAGTTGGCGGTCGAGCAGAGATGTCTGCAGCAGGTGCCTCTGGTACGCCTGCATGACCAACCATCGGTTATCGATCCACTCCTTGCCCGGACCCGGCGCATTGACCTGGCCGGGTAGAAAAGTCGTCTTGGTGTAAGCCTGGCCCGTGGGAAAAGAACGCCACGGTTGGTGAGGCATCACGTAGTGCAAGAAGTAGAAGCGCGGCTGGTCGTCGCCGCGGATGATGCTTAGGAATCGTAGGAATTCTTCGCCCGGCCCCCCCGGGAAAAGGCGCCCGTACCGCTCGAAGAGCCGCATCATGGATGCCGAGGCGTGCTCGCAAGCGCTGGACGGGCACACTCCCCGCAGTGAGCTGACGTCCGGATCGCCCGAGGGAGCACGTTCCAAGACGTGATGTTCGTGGGTCAACGGGATGTCGTAGGTGCCGTTCACGAGGTCGAAGACCGATCGCCGGTCGGAGCGAGGGTTGTCGGGATACAGGCCCGTGAGGATCGCCGGCACTGCTTCTTTCGTGAACATTGCAGGAGTGGTCGTGTTGCGGAACCACGTCGAATCTCGCTGGATACGCGCGAAGTTCGGGAACAGGTCTTCGTCGACTTCGCCGGTCTCGTCCATGAGAGTCGCGACCGGGAGCTCGTCGAGGACGATCATCACGACCGGGACGGGACGCAAGGGCTCCTCGTCGACGGACCCCAACGCGCCGTGCTCGGCAATGGTCGCTGCGAGCGAACCGCACGCGACCATCGCGACCAGGATCGCTCCGCCTGTGCGTTTGGTCGGCCCCAGTCGCTTCATATCCCCTGCTCTGCCCTCGCCCTGCTGCAAGAATCCTCGCACGCCTGCCGCGAAACACCGACCGCCGGGCCTAGCTCACAGACAGCAGAAGTCCTCGGTCGTCCACAATTCGCGCCCTTCTCTGACTGCGAGCGCGGCGATGGCGAGGCCGGCGAGTGGATCGGCCCACCACCATCCAAACAACGAGTTCGCGCCGAGACCCACGAGGACGAACGCAGATATATAGGTGCACAGCGTCGTCTGTTTTGCATCGGCCTGGAGTGATCGGCTGTTCAGCGTGCGCGCGACCGAACGCTTCGCCCACGCCAGCAGCGGCATGACGATCAGCGACACGACGGCGAGGACGATCCCCACGGCGCTTTCCTCGGGACGACTGGTCGTGATCAGGTCGTAGACGGCGCGGCCCCCGATGTAGAGCGCCAGGGCAAAGAACGCGATTGCGACGGCCTTGACCGCCTTGCGCTCGGCGTCTTCCGCAGAGCGCCGCCCGCTTAGTTCGCTCCGCAGGCGCCACGTCAGGATCGTCGCGGATGAAGCTTCGACGATGGAATCGAGCCCGAAGCCGACCAGCGCTACCGATCCCGCGGCGATGCCGGCGGCGAGACCGACGAACGTCTCGACGATGTTCCAGCCGAGGGAGAGGTACTCGAGCGCGAGGCCGCGCCCCAGGTCGTGGCGACGTGCTGCGCCCCGTTCCACACCGGCCGATTGGCTCTGCACGCGGTCCATGCTAAGGGCCACCGGCGACGACACACGATCCATCCGGCGTAAACCGGGTCGGACCGGGAAGGATCGACCGGACCGCCAGATGAGCCCGACTTAGGCTAGGAGCCAATGAGCCAGCAACCCGGAGCAGAACAGGACTTTGTCGTCGTCCAACCGAACGACGGCGCAGCTCAGCCGACCGAGCAGTCCCATCCAGATGCAGTCGAGCACCCCGCCAAGGTGATGCGGATTGCCTCAATGGCACGCGTGTTGCTCGACGAGGTAAGGCACGCCGGGCTCGACGAGGCATCGCGCAGCCGGATGCGCGACATCTACGAGACGTCGGTCAAAGAACTGGCCGACATCCTTTCACCCGAGCTTAAAGAGGAGCTCGCGCGGCTCAGCCTCCCCTTCAACGAGGAAGCCCCAAGTGACGCCGAGCTACGCGTCGCGCACGCGCAACTCGTCGGGTGGCTCGAGGGTCTTTTCCACGGCATCCAGGCGATGCTCTTCGCGCAGCAGATGGAGATGCGCCAGCGACTCGAGGAGGTGCGCCGGCCGACGCTTCCGGGCGGAGCGGAGCGACCGCATCCCGGTCAGGGCACGTATCTCTAGCGACTCCTAACGGTGGATCCTCCTGATCGAGTTGTTCGTCAGGAAGTAGAGCCACCCCCCAGGGCCCTTCGAGACGTCGAGGATCCCATCGGGGTTGTCGAAGGGAACGGAATGCCTGCGAATGCGCGTCCCCTTCCGGTTGAGCACGTACTTGTGAAGTTTTCCGCTCGAGTACTCGCCGACGAAGAGACCGCCTGAGAACGCTTTGATCCGACCTCTGTAGAACCACGGGTCGGTCGGCACGACGATGTTGCCCCAGCGCTTGAGTGGTCGCTTCGGATTCGGTCCCACGCCCGCCGTTCCGCACGTGTAGCCCGGCCCCCATCCGTAGTTCCGACCCTTTTTGATGACGTTCAGCTCGTCGTCGCACTCCGGACCGTTCTCGGTCGAGAAGATCTGGCGCGTCCCGGGCTTGTGCGTAAGCCCGAAGGGATTGCGGTGTCCATAGGTCCACACGGGGTTGCGGTTGCCGCCTCCGGAGAACGGATTCCCGCGCGGGATCGACCCGTTGTCGTTGAGGCGCAGGATCTTTCCGAGCCGGTTGTCTCTGCGCTGCGCGGCCCTTGGTTCGTGCTGGTCTCCGACCGCGACGAACAACTTGTTCCCCACGAACTCGAGCTGGCCTCCGTTGTGGTACCCGGCCGACGCCGCACTGATCCCCTTCACAACGTGCTTACGGTTAGTGCAACGGCGGTTGTCCACGGTGAAGCGCGTGACGCGATTCTCGAGTGGAGAGCTGTTCGTGTAATAGACGTAGAGCCAGTGGTTCCGCTTGAAGTTCGGGTGGAGGACGATTCCGAGGGCGCCTCGTTCGCCGCTCGAGTTAACTGCGAGATCGACGCACGCTCGAGCGCGCAGGTTGCGTCCGTCGAGGATGCGGATCTTGCCGGTGTTTTTCTCCGTGAAGAAGATCCGTCTCGTCCCCTTGACCCACGCCATGTCGACGGGGAAGTCGAGTCCGCTCTTGTAGGTGGACACCTGGAGGCCGCGCGGGAGGCCCCCGGCGACGGCGGGAAGGCTCACGAGACCGGCGGCGATCAATGTGATCGTGAAGCGTTTCATCGACCCTCTTTCGACGGCGTGGCGGCCCTGGTGCAGATTCGACCGACCGCGTGGCCCAGTAATTGTTACGCAGCGCGACCGCCTATCGCGCCACGTAGCGAGGATCGGCGGTGGGCTGCCCGTATCATTCGCTATGGAGGCGTGCCCGAGCGGCCGAAGGGAGCGCACTGCTAATGCGTTAAGGGGTGTAAAGCCCCTTCCAGGGTTCAAATCCCTGCGCCTCCGCGCTTCGGTGGCGGACGAATGGCGGTGGTAGGAGGCAGCCTTGGACCGGAATCTTCGCAGCGCCTCCGGGTTAATGTCAGTCGTGTATGCGCCCGTAGCTCAGTGGATTAGAGCGTCCGGCTACGGACCGGAAGGTCGGGGGTTCGAATCCCTCCGGGCGTACTCGGCCCGGGTGAAGAGGCCCGTCAGAGGGGTTCGATGAGCATGGGAATTACAGACCGGCTTGACGAGCAGCGGAATCGCATCGCGCTCAACCGAGCCGAGCCTCACCTCGACGACGGCGAGGAGATCCACCACTGGGTACGGATCAAGCACGCCGACACCCGCAAAGAGGGGTTTGCCTACGTCACCGACCGCCGCCTTCTGGTGAGATGGCAGGGGCGGTCCGTGGATGGCCACCAGGAGTTCCACTGGGAGCGGCTCGAATCCTGGGGCATAGAGGCCGACGCGTCGGGGGGGCCGATCCTTTGCGTCGAGAGCGAGGAGAACGACACGACGGTGCAGCTTCCCGCCCGCAGCCGAGGCGTCGCCGAGCGTGTTTCACAGTTCCTGCACCACTTCGCCGAGCGTGCGCCCAAGCCGTCGCGCAAGCTCAAGCAACCGGATCGCGACAACTTCGTTCCCGACGCGAGCGTCAAGGTCACGCAGGAACGGCGCAATGCGATCGGGCAAACGAAACGGATCGTCGTCACGATCATCGGGCTGGCCCTCATCGTGTTTGCCACGCTAATCATCCCGTTGCCCGGGCCCTGGTCGATCCTCCTTACGATCGCAGGCCTTGCCGTCCTCGCCACGGAGTACGACTGGGCTAAGGACGTGTCCGACTACTTCAAGGACAAGTACGAAGCAACCCGCGACAAGATCAAGGCGCGCAGGCAGTCCATCGGCTGAACGTGTCGGACGACGAATTCATGCGGGCCGCGCTGCGCGAAGCCGAGGCGGCCCTCCACCATGACGACGTCCCGGTGGGGGCCGTCGTCGTGCATCACGGTGAGATTGTCGGAAGCGGTAAGAACGAGCGCGAGCTGCGCGGTGATCCAACAGCCCACGCCGAGCTGCTCGCGCTTCGGCGGGCGGCGCGGCACCTCGGGACCTGGAGGCTGGAGGGCGCGACCCTGTACGTCACACTCGAGCCCTGCCCGATGTGCGCCGGTGCGACCGTTCATGCGCGCATCGAGAGGCTCGTCTACGGAGCGCCCGACCCCAAGGCCGGCGCGGCCCTCTCGCTCTACAACGTCCCGCAGGACCCGCGCCTCAACCACCACGTCCGGATAACAACTGGAGTGCTGAGCGAGGACTCGACCCGTCTCCTCCAGGAGTTCTTCAGGGCGCGGCGCGCGTAGACCGCGGCGGTCCCGGCGCGATCGGGACCCGAGCTGACGGCGGTGGGGGTGGGATTTGAACCCACGGAGGGCGCGAACCCTCACTCGCTTTCGAGGCGAGCCCGTTCGGCCGCTTCGGTACCCCACCAGCGAGCGAGTATACGAGCGTCGAAGGAGGCCAAGCGGCCCGCTATATTGCTGCGCGGAGACGTGCGGGAGCGGCCTAACCGGCGCGCCTGGAGAGCGCGTGACCCCGCAAGGGGTCCAAGAGTTCAAATCTCTTCGTCTCCGCCAACCCCAGAGGAAGTCGGGAGTCGAGCGACCCAAAACCGGCGGCGACGGGGTGAGCCCGTCAATGCCGAGGCTGCGGCTGGAGTGCCACGGGCTCATTCCGAACGAAGGGTGGCTCGCTTGGGACCAAGCGAAGGGCGGGGCGCCTCCGGAGCGAACCCACCCCCGACCGAAGGGTGGCTCGGACTTGGGGATTAGGAGGGAGTGGGGGAGGTCCGGAGCG
>JALZCA010000037.1 GCA_030863285.1 Actinomycetota bacterium
ATAGTGGCCGACGGGGGGTTCTGGGGCGTTCAGGACCTGAAACAGTTCGAGTCGCATTCCCGGTCACCGATAGGAACGTCCGCATTCGGATGGCGCATCGAGTCGAACCCACCGCCTGCGGCCGGAGGAGCCGTGCTGACGCATATGCTGGCGCTGCTCGACCAGACCGACCTGAGCGAACCGCTCGAGCGACTGCGCGCAATCGTCGAGGCGGAGCGTGCGGCGGTCGGATACCGCACCCAGCACTACCAAGAGCCGGGTGAGATCACCGGGAACGTCGAAGAGGCGCTGACGCGTATCCATAACGGGCCGATGAAATCGGGTGACACGACGCACATGTCTACAGCCGACGTGGATGGCTACGTCTGCGCGCTAACCGAGTCGAATGGGTATGGAGCGGGGCTCATTGTCCGGGGCATGATGCTCAACAACACCTTGGGCGAGGAGGAACTCAACCCCCTCGGCGCGCATCGCCTTCCGCCCGGCGCGCGGTGTCAGTCGAACATGGCGCCGACGATCGCCACCGGGCCCGATGTGGTCGTTGGTATCGGTTCCCCGGGAGCCGACAGGATCACGGGCGCGATCGCGCAGACGCTTTTGTCGGTCGCGGTCGACGGGATGTCGTTGAAGGATGCGGTCGCGGCCCCCCGCGCTCATCTCAGCGCCAAGCCGGAGGGCGAGCTGATGTGCTACGAGCCGGGCCTGCCCGGCGATGAGTTGACGGAGTACATCCCACGGCCGTACGAGGACCTGCACATGTTCTTCGGGGCAGTGCAGGCGGCGGCCGTGTTCGACGATGGAAGCGTCGACGCCGCGCACGATCCGCGCCGGTCGGGCGCGACCGTCTTCGTCTAGCGCTTCTCGATCTCTACGGACTCGATGTAGATCTTCGATACCGGCGAGGTTGCAATCGCGGGATCGTCGCCGAGCTTGGTCTCCTGCTTAGCAATCTTCTCGAGCGCCTTCGCGGTAGAAGTATCAGCGAGATCTACTTTCGCGAAGACCGCATAGGCGGGGCGATAGCCGGCCGGCTCATCGACGCGTGCATCTTTTTCCGATGCCCGCCTGCGTTCGAGACAGACCTCGTCGGACGCGGTGCATGTCTCGAAGACCTCTTGCGGATCGGGATCGGGATCGTGGACGACGATGAAGAACTGGCTGCTCGCGGTGCGCGGACCCTCGTTCGCCATGCCGACCGTGCCGTAGGTGTAAACCTGCGGGGTGTTCGGGAACTCGTCCGGGATCGAGTAGCCCGCGCCGCCTCGTCCCGTCTCGGTGGGATCGCCGCCCTGGATGATGGCGTTCTGCTCGATGCGGTGGAAAGTCAGACCATCGTAGAAGCCGTCTTCGGCAAGGAAGACGAAGTTGTTCACCGTCTGCGGGGACTGGTCCTCCAGCAAGTCCATCTCGATGCTCCCGCAGGAGGTCGCGACGATCGCCCAGTAGTCGGCTCGCCTATCGAGCGTCATCGGCGGCGGTCGTTTGTAGGTCTTGGGCTCGACGGCCTCGGGGCGTTGACCATTGCAGGCGACCTTCGGAGGCGGCGTCGGCTCGCTGGTCGGGGTCGAATCGGTTTCTGTTTCCTGCGGCGACCCGAATGCAACCGCGCCTATTCCGATCGCGGCTAGTGCGACACCCAGCAGTACCCATCGGACGAGACTGCGCCTGCGAAGCGCCGTCGTCCGCTCGTCGGCGCGGCTCGAGCTCAAGCCTCGGTGATCTCCACGGATTCGATGTAGATGGTCTCGAGCGGCATCGTGCTCGGCCCCCCGGTCGCGGGATCGGGCTGGCCGCTCGTCTCCTGCGTCGAGATCTCGATCAGCGTCTCGACCGACTCTTCGTCTTCGGGGTCGACCTTCCCAAAGAGCGTGTAATCGGGCGGATATCCCGAGGATCTGAACCCGCCTTCCGGGTTGGGATCCTTCACGTTGACGAAGAACTGACTCCCGGATGTGTCCGGACCGCGGTTGGCCATTGCTACGGTTCCGAAGACGTATTCCTTCGAGCTCTGGGGCAACTCGTCTTTGATCGCGTAACCGGGACCCCCGCCCCCATTCGGTTCGGGGGCACCGCCCTGGATGACCTGGTTCGGCTCGACGCGGTGAATAGTGAGGCCGTCATAGAAGCCTTCACGCGCGAGGAAGACGAAGTTGTTGACTGCTATGGGAGCTTCGTCCTCCAAGAGGTCGAACTCGAAAGTGCCGCAGGACGTCTCGACCGTGGCGCGGTAATCGACGTTCTCCTCGAGTGCCATCTCGGGCGGCTCGTCGTACTGCTGCGGGTTCGCCGCCGGCGGAGCCTCGGCGCCGCACGCTGCAGAGCCTCCGCTCCCGGTATCCTGCTCGTCGTTGCCACCGGCAAAGATCGCAAGCCCGACGATCGCCGCAAGTGCAACGACTGCAAAGGCGCCGCGGAGAACGCGCTGTCGCCGAGCTGCTGCTTGTTGAGCAGCCACGATCGCCGCGCGACGTTCCTTTTGACGCGCTCGCTTTGATTGGTTGGTCACAGGGTCCTCCACCGCCTTCGGCGCCGTTCCGCCCTTTCGCCGCGGGGGCCGGCGTTTGAGGCTCGTTCGAGATGATAGGCGACGACTCCGCGCAGGGAGCGCGCGTCGAGCGGCTCGGCGATCACGGCGTCGGCGATGCCCAGCCGCTTTAGATCGTGTGCCGTCACCTTCAGCAGACGAGCTGCCTCGGACGCTCGGCCGGCGTCGCGCCACAAGATCTGCGCGGCTCCCTCGGGCCCGATCACCGAGAAGAAGCTGTGCGCGTATGCAACGAGCACGTCGCCGGCGGCAAACGCGAGCGCACCACCACTTCCTCCTTCGCCGGTCACGACCGAGAGGATCGGCGACGAGGTCGTCAACATCGCCTCGAACAGGCGAGCTATCTCCCACGCCACGCCGCCCGCCTCCGAGTCTTCCGAAGGGTCTGCTCCGCGGGTATCGACGAGAGTGACGACCGGCAAACGCAAACGATCGGCCAGCTCGACTACCCGGCGTGCTTTCCGAAAGCCTCCCGCGGTGGGGGCGACTCGTCGGTCGAGCGCGATCAGCACACATCTACGTCCTGCGACGCGTGCAATCGTCGTGATCACCCCGCGGTCGTCTGTTCCCGCCCTGTCGCCTCGCAACTCGTGGTGCACGTCCGCGATCTGTTCGACGGCCTCCGCTGCGTTGAGGCGGTCTTCCGCTCGCGCCGCAAGCACGATGCCCCATGCATCGCCGCGTCGGCCGGTATCGGTTCCATCCCTGTCGTCGGCTTCCACCGGAACGTCCCCTGATTCGGGCTGGTCCGCCGCGAGGACGTCGAGGATGCTCGCAACGACCGCGCGCTCATCTTGTTCGCCGACGACGCGGTCGACGAGGCCGCTTCGGAGAGCCGACGCGGAGGTGCGAGAGCCAGCGCGCAGCGGCCGCCCCGTGAATGCCTCGGCGACGCGCGGACCCGCGAACCCAATCGTTGCGCCTTCTGTTGCCAGCGTGATGTCGGCCAATCCGCCGAGGCTCGCGAGTACTCCGCCGGTCGTGGGGTGGCCGAGGACCGCAAGGAACGGGACGCCCTTGTTCGCGAGTCCGACGCGCGCGGCTACCACCTTCGGCATCTGGATGAGCGAACGCATCCCTTCTTGCATGCGCGCGCCTCCAGTTGCCGTCCGCAGCACGAAGGGCGTGTTGTTATCGGCCGCGCGCTCCATGGCTCGAGCGAGTCTCTCGCCGCTTGCTTCGCCCATGCTCCCGCCGAAGAAACCGAAGTCGAAGACCGCTATCTCGACCTCGTGGCCGCCGATGCGGGCCGGCCCCGCGAGGACCGACTCGGACGAGTCCGACTTGTCGCCGGCGGATCGCGTCGCCTCCCGATAAGAGGGATAGCTCAGCGGATCGGCGCTCACCACGTCTGCATCGCGCTCGGCAAAAGAGCCTTGGTCGACAAGCGTGTCGTAGGGCTTGGACAAGCCGGTTTCTCCCCTCTGACCTGCTAATCTGCGTTTTCAGTACGGTAGCAACAAGTCCGTTTTCGCCCACTTGCCGGCGAGCAACCGCGACAGGAGAGCAACTCTCGTGCCATCGGGTCGACCTCGCGTCCTCGTAGCAAAGCCCGGCCTCGACGGCCACGACCGGGGCATCAAGGTCGTCGCCCGCGCGCTTCGAGATGCCGGTATAGAGGTCATCTACACCGGACTCCACCAGACCCCCGAGCAGATCGCGGCCGCTGCCATCCAGGAAGACGTCGACGCGGTCGGGCTCTCGTGTCTTTCGGGCGCGCACATGACGTTGTTCCCGCGCGTGGTCCAGCTCATTCAGGATCAGGGCGGAGACATAACCGTCTTCGGTGGCGGGATCATTCCCGACGTCGACATCCCGAAGCTCAAGGAGACCGGCATCGCCGAGATCTTCACACCCGGAACGCCGACGAAAGACATAGTCGACTGGGTCAACGAGAAGATCGCGGCATCGCAAAGCAGCGCCAACTAAACGACGAGCAGGGCCCACGCTGGGTGGATCTTTTTCGAGCATCACGGCAGCGCTAACTAGACGACGAGCGAGACCAAGGAAGAGGCGGCTGGTGGATCTTTTCGAGTACCAGGGCAAGGAGTTGCTGCGGAAATTCGACGTGCCCGTTCCCGAGGGGCGCGTTGCGACGACGCCCGAGGAAGCGGCCGAAGCAGCGCGTGGGCTCGGGAGCCGCGTCGTAGTGAAGGCGCAGGTCCAGGTCGGGGGCCGAGGCAAGGCTGGCGGTATCAAGCTGGCAGGCTCACCCGAGGAGGCTGCCGACGCTGCGGGCCAGATCCTCGGAATGGACATCAAGGGCCACACCGTGAAGCGAGTGCTCGTCGAACGTGCGGGCGACATCAAGTCCGAGTACTACTTCTCGTTCCTGCTCGATCGATCCGAGCGCAAGTTCCTCGGAATGATGAGCGCCAAGGGCGGTATCGACATCGAGGAAGTTGCAGCCACCGATCCGGACGCGATCGCGCGCGTCCACATCGATCCGTTGCTGGGCGTGTCCGAGTTCCATGCCCGCGAGCTCGTGTTCGGCGCGGGCATCGACGCCGAGGCTCGCAAAGAGGCAATTGCGATCATTCCCAAGCTCTACAACGCATTCATCGGACTCGATGCCTCACTTGTCGAGGTGAACCCACTGATCCTGACCGGCGATGGCCGCGTAGTTGCGCTGGATGCAAAGGTGTCGCTTGACGAATCCGCCGCTTACCGCCATCCGTTCTTCGCGGAGCTGAAGTCCGCCCACGACGTTGCGGAACAGGAACGCCTCGCGAAGGAAAAGGGGCTGAACTTCATCAAGCTCGACGGAGACGTGGGGATCATCGGCAACGGCGCCGGACTGGTCATGTCGACGCTCGACGTCGTTAAGGCGGCGGGAGGCGATCCCGCGAACTTCCTCGACGTCGGCGGAGGCGCGGGGGCCGAGCTCCTGTCGAACGCGCTCGAGGTCATCATGTCGGACGCCGGGGTCAAGAGCGTGCTGGTCAACATCTTCGGTGGCATCACGCGCTGCGATCTCGTCGCGGAAGGGATCATCGACGCCTTCGGTCGCCTCGACGTGCGCGTGCCGGTGGTCGTGCGACTCGATGGCACGAACGCGGAGCAGGGTCGGAAGATGCTGCAGGACGCACCCCACGAGAAGCTCGTCCCGGCAGAGACGATGCTGGGGGCCGCGGAGAAGGCGGTCGAGCTCTCGAAGGGAGGTGGTGCGTGATGGCGATCCTCGTCGGCAACGACACGCGCCTGGTCGTCCAGGGCCTGACCGGACGGGAGGGCTCTTTCCACGCAGGACGCAACAAGGATTACGGCACCAACCTCGTCGCCGGCGTCACGCCGGGCAAGGGCGGCGCCGACGTCGACGGCACGCCCGTGTTCGACACGGTGCGCGAGGCAGTCGATGAAGCCGGGGCCAACACAGCGATGGTCTTCGTACCGCCGCGCTTCGCGGCCGATGCGATCCTCGAGGCTTTCGACGCCAACGTCGAGGTCATCGTCGCGATCACCGAAGGGATCCCGGCGCTGGACATGGCGCGCGCCAACTCCTATCTGAGGTCGGACGGCGACTCGGTCACGCTCATCGGGCCGAACTGCCCCGGGGTCATCTCACCGGGCAAGGCGAACGTTGGGATTATCCCCGGAGAGATCTGCTCTCCCGGCCCGGTCGGCCTCGTGTCGCGCTCGGGAACGCTGACGTATCAGATCGTCCACGAGCTGACGCAGCGGGGCATCGGTCAGTCGACCTGCGTCGGCATCGGCGGCGACCCCGTCCCGGGGTCGAACTTCATCGACGTGCTGCAGAAGTTCGAAGCCGACGAAGAGACCGAGATCGTCGTCCTCGTCGGTGAGATCGGCGGCGACGCCGAGGAACGAGCGGCGCGCTACGTACAGGAGAACATGAGCAAGCCGGTGGTCGCCTACATCGCGGGGTTCACGGCCCCCCCCGGAAAGCGCATGGGGCACGCGGGCGCGATCGTGTCGGGCTCGAAGGGGACCGCTCAGGCAAAGGCCGACGCGCTCGAGGGCGCCGGCATAAGGGTCGGGCGCAACCCGACTGAGGTCGCCGAGATCGTCGACGAGATCTACAACCAGTGACGCTCCGGGAGGTGCCCGGCGTTGCGGGCGCGCCCTGGGAACGTGAGCTACGCGGGCGCTGGGAGAAATTGGTCGTCGAGTCCAAGATCCTCGCCACCAACCCACTAGGCGACCCCGCGCGCCGCCCCCTTTACGTCTACTCGGCCCCCTCGGTAACGGACGCTCGCCCGGTTTGCGCGATCTACGTCATCCAGGGCTTCACCGGGCAGCTCGACGCGTGGCTCAACCGCGAGCCGCTCGAACCCAACATGGTCGAGCGTGTCGACGCGCTGTTTGCCGACGGTTCCGTGCCCCCCGCGATCGTCGTGTTCGTCGACGCGTGGACCTCGCATGGGGGATCTCAGTTCATCAACTCGGCAGGCCACGGCCGCTACATGGATTACCTGTGCGACGAGGTCGTCCCGTTCGTCGACTCGCGCTACCCAACTGCAGCCGCGCCTGCACATCGTGGTCTTACGGGTAAGTCGAGCGGCGGCTACGGCGCGATGGTCGTTCCGATGCTGCGCCCCGAGGTCTTCGGCGGACTCGCATCCCACGCGGGCGACGCTCTTTTCGAAGCCTGCTACCTCCCCGAGTTCCCCGCCGTGGTGCGCGCGCTACGCGAGCGGTTCGAGAGTTCCTGGGATGTGTACTGGGAGAGTTTCCGCACCGCCGAGCGTTTCGAGTGGGACAAGCTCGGCGGTCCTTTCGAGACCTATGGATACGCGCTCGCCTATAGCCCGGACGAATCCACCCCCGGCAAGGCGCTCCTTCCGTTCGACGTCGACACGGGGATGCTCGACGAAGAGGTGTGGGAGCGGTGGCTCGAATGGGATCCCGTGCGGATGGCTCCGAAACATCTCGAGGCTCTCGCCGGCATGAAGCGTATCTACCTCGACGCGGGACGCTCGGACGAGTACTACCTCGATCTCGGCGCGCAGGCGTTTGCCCGCGAGCTCGACAACGCCGGCATCGACTACACCCTGGAGCTCTTCGAGGGCAAGCACGGCGGCCTGCAATATCGCTATCCGGGCGCGATCAAAGAGCTGGTGGAGGCCCTGAGTCCCGACGCGTAGGGTGGGGCCGTGAGAGAACGCATAGTCGTGTTGATCTCGGGATCGGGCTCGAACCTCCAGGCGTTGGTCGGGGCGTGCCAGAGGCGCGAGGTTCCGGGCTACGTCGCAGGCGTTGTTGCGGATCGACCGTGTCCGGGGCTGGAATGGGCGGCGGCGAACAACATCCCCTGGCTCTTGGTGGAGCCCGGCAATTTCCCGAGTCGAGATGACTGGAGCCGGGCGATGCGCGACCGCGTCCTCGAGGTCCAGGCCGACCTCGTCGTCTCGGCGGGCTTCAAGCGCATTCTGGCCCCGGTGTTCGTGGACGGGTACTACGGGCGCCTGATCAACCTCCACCCTTCGCTCCTACCTGCGTTCCCCGGTGCTCATGCAGTGCGCGACGCGTTAGCCGCCGGCGTGAAGATCACGGGATCGACGGTTCATTACATCGATCACCTCGTCGATCACGGGCCGATCATCATGCAAGAGCCGGTGCGGGTCGAAGAGAACGACACCGAGGTGTCGTTGCACGAACGGATCAAAGCGGTCGAGCACGTGATGCTGCCGCGCGTGTGCGCGTTGATGCTGGAGAACCGGGTGCGGCTGCGACAAGGAAAGACCTACCTCCAAGCAGCTTTTTGAGGTTGCGCGAACCGCACAATCGACTGCTGTCGTCCCTGCGCTTCCCGAGCCGTCGATGCCGTTGCGCAGGCGGCCCGCAAATCGGCGTTGATCCCGCTAGGTGATTCGATACGTGATGTGCGTTGCGAGGGGGGAGTGCACTACACGCAGCTGCTCGAGGTCCAGTGACTCGTCGAAGCCCTCGAAGAGACGCTTGCCACCGCCCAATACGATCGGCGCGATCGAGATCGCCAGCTCCTCGACGTAACCGGCGCGCAGTGCCTGACGGATGACGTCGGCGCCGCCCATGATCGCGACGTCCTTGTCGCCCGCGGCGTCACGAGCTCGTGCGATGGCTTCGTCCAGACCGGTCACGAAGGTGAAGCCTGCGTCCTTCGGCTCGTCTTCGGCCCTGTGCGTGAGGATGAAGAACGGCGCTGGCGACGGGCTGGAGCCGCCCCACCTGTCGGCGGCCTCGAAGGTGTTTCGGCCGCCGATGACGGCTCCGGCCCTCGCCATTGAGTCCTCGAGGAAATCCTTGTCTGCACCGGTTGCCTCGCCGCTCGGTCCCTCCTCGTAGGTCCACGGCCCCCCGAAAACCCAGTAGTGAAGGCGCTCGCCCCCCTCGCCCAGGCCGCGGCCCGGCCCGTCGTCCGGCCCGGCCACGTATCCGTCCAGCGACACCGTTATGGACGCGGTCACCTTGGGCATCGAGACCTCCTCGTCGTCTTGCTCACGATCGTTACGACCCCAGCGCGGCGTGAAAC
>JALZCA010000067.1 GCA_030863285.1 Actinomycetota bacterium
CGAGCCGAGGCGGCCTACACCATCGAGGCCAACGCGGCTGCCGTGGGCGAGATCTACGAGGAGCTCAACCCAAGGCGCGGCGGCGTCGATTGATAGGAAACGGCGTGCGGCGGACGGCGCGCGTCCATTCGACCGGCTACTCCAAGGACTAGAGCATGAACCTCCCGCGACGAACAACCAAGGCGCTGGCGCGGACGCTCCTCGTGCCGGCAATGATCCTGGTCTGTTTGCCCCCCGCGAGGGCCGTGGTCGACACCGTAGCGACCCCGGAGGAGGGATCGAGCGACCCGACCTGGTTCGCAAGCAACCGCCGGGTGGCGACGACGAAAACGGGCAGGGTGCTGGTCGTCCATGGAGCGCACGCCGAGGGCGTCCAGCTCAAGTGGCGCGACCCGGGCGAGCCATGGCGCAAGAGAACGACCGGGAAGGTCTCGGACGGCCTGCTGTTGCGCGACTCGGGCACCGGCGACTGGACGGCCTCGATAGCAACCGCCACGGGCGGCGACGGCAGGGAGCGGGCATGGGTCGTGTGGAGTGGATCGAGCGGCGCCGGCAATCACCGGCTGCAGATGCGACGACTAACCGGGCTCGGTGCCGCCGAGGGGCCGCGCGTCGGCCCAACCGTCACCTACGAGGAGCCGACTCACTACAGCGAGGTGGGCGGGGCGTCAAAGGTCGACCTTGCGTTTGAGAAGAAGCCTGCGGGGGGTTACCGGGGCGTGCTGACGTGGCTCGAGGAGGTCGATGCCGACACCTACGAGATCACCACGGCCTGGTTCACCGCCCTCGGAAAGGCGCGGCCCTCGCTCCATCACCAAAGGGTGCTGTCGACCGAGATCGGAACGGGCCGCATTGCGACGCTCGCGCCGACGCCGACCGGTATGGCCGTAGTAGCGGTGGCGGGGGACGGAACCGAACTGCACATGTGGCGCCACGAGGCCGACACCCCGTTGGGAACCTGGATAGAGGCGACCGTCGGCGCGGACGTCAGCTCGTACGGGTCGCCGAGCGCGATTGCGCTCGACAACGTCAACGTCCTCGCGGAGATCGAGAGCAACACGAGCACTCACACCGTCACCGTGCAGCGTTGGGACGCCGACGGCAACGCAACCGTCGACCTCGTTCCGAGCGGGCAATACGAGCAGCCGACGATCACCACCGACGGCGAGTCGGCATGGATAGTCATGGTGCGCACGAGCGACCAGCGAGTGGTTTCGCGTGAGCGCACGGGGATGACGTGGGGCTTAGACATAGTGGAGATCGGGGGGGCGGCAGGCGGCGATCCGGACTGGCCCAACGCGCCGCGTCGGATCAGCGGGAAGCTCCAGTTCATCGTGAAGGGCCCCGAGCACGGCGCGCTCCAATCGGCGGTCCTGTTCCGCCAGCGCCGCGTCTGAGATACGCAGAATTGCGTAGTGAGAATTCACCCGCCTCACTGTATTTTTTTTCCAGTAACGGCGGCCCCCCCACATAGGAAAGGCACCTCTTGCGCTCTTCTACTGCCCTCGCGCCGCGCTTTGGGGCGCGGCTGGCCGCGGTCACTCTTTTCTCCTCGCTGATCGTGGCGTTGCCCACTCCGGCCTCCGCGGCCCCCGTCGTCGAGACGCTGTCGTTCTTCCCCGTCGCCGACGCCTACGTCAAAGCGCTCTATCCCGACTCGAACTTCGGCTCGAGCACCTCGCTCTACGTCGACCGGAAGGACGCGAGGGAGTCGCTTATCAAGTTCAACGTCTCCGGCCTCGACGGCTACAGGATTTCGGACGTCCGCCTTCGCCTCTATCAGAAAGATGTGTCGCCCTCCGGGGGCCGCGTCTACGAGTTCGACGACCACAGCTGGTCGGAGTCCACGCTGACCTGGAACACGCGGCCTCAGGGATACAAGGCGAACGGCGTGATCGCCGAGTTCGGGGCGGTCCAGAAAGGTGTCTGGTACGAGACGTCGCTGGGGCCCATCGTCGACGGCAGCGGTCTCGTATCGCTTGCACTCGACTCCGCCAATAGCGACGGCGCCAACTGGGGCAGCCGTACGAGTGCGACTCCCCCGGCCCTGGAAGTCGACATCGTCGAGGACGACGCGAACGTACGCGACGGCGTCAGCCAGGTCGCTCCGCCGTCGCTCGGATCGAGCGAGCCCACCTACCACGGGACCCAGCACCGAGTTGCCCTCACCGAGGGAGGCAGATTGCTTGCGGTTCACGGACGTCACGCAACCGGCGTCCAATTGGCTTGGCGCAACCCGTGGGGGCCGTGGCGCAACGATACGACCGGTTCGGTGTCGGACGGGATCTTGCTCCGCGGCACGGGCACCGGTGACTGGTCCGCGTCGATTGCGCTCGAAGAAGACCCCTTAGGCGAGCAACACGCGTGGGTCGTGTGGGCCGGACCGGCCTACGGCTCGCCGAAGCCGCTGCAGATGCGCCGGCTGAGCGGTCTCGACGCGCCCGGGGGGCCGACCGTCGGGCCGATCGTGACGATCGCTCCGCCCGGCGTCTCCGGACAAACCGGGAACTCGAAGGTCGATCTCGGTTTCGAGACTGCACCGGACGGATCACCCCGCGGCGTGATCACTTGGACGAGGCGCACCGGAGCGTCGAGTTGGGAGCTCGCCTACACGTGGTTCACGGATCTCGACACCGATACCCCGAGCTTCGCCGGCGAAGGCACGTTCTTCTCCTATTCCGGGGGCAGCTATCACGGGACGCTGACGCCCACGCCGGACGGCATCTCTTGGATCGGCAGGGCCCCCACAGGCAGCATGCGCATGTTCCGGCACGACTCAGATCATCCGCTGACGTCGTGGACCCAGTCGAACGCAGGGATCGGGATCGGATCGGGAAGCTACCCGAGCGCGACGACCCTCGCATCGGGCGACATCCTCGCCGTCGTCGAGAGCTCGACCGCAAGCGACATAGTCAAGGTGCAGCGCTTCACGCCTTCAGGACCGCAGCCGGCCGTCGCGTTCCCCGCGGGATACGCGCAGCCGACGATCGCGAGCGACGGCAACGAAGCGTGGATCATCATGATTCGCACCTCGGACAACACCGTCGTGTCGCGCCACTTCGACGGCACTTCGTGGTCGACGACCGATCGAGTGGAGATGGGGCTAGAAGACGGCAGCGGCTACGCATGGCCGAACGCCGTGCGCACCACCGATGGGCGCTTGCGTTTCATCGTAGAAGGGCCCACGGGCGGGCCGGCTCAGAACGCAGTGCTCGCCTTCCAACGCCTTCTCTCGCAATAATTGGTCGTGGCACCGAGCGCTAAAAGACTGCCCCTCGGCTAGACGAAGAAAAACCGTGACGATTCTCTGCTATCACGCCGTAGACGACACCTGGCAGTCGACGCTGGTCGTGGCGCCCGACGAGTTCGCGCGCCACTGCGAGTGGCTGGCGACGAACAGAACCGTGGTTCCGTTGGCGCGAGCCGCCGAGGCGTTCGAGAAGCACCGCCGGCTTCCCTTCGGATGGACGGCGATAACGTTCGACGACGGCTTCGAGGGCCTTTACGAGCATGCTCTTCCGGTGCTCGAGCGGCACCGGCTCCCATCAACAGTCTTCCTAGTTGCTCAAACATTGACCGACGAGGGACGTGTGGTGGACTGGGTCGACGACGCTCCACCTACGCCACCCACCACGCTCGACCTCACTCAGGTGCGGGACATGAAGGAGCGCGGCGTGAATTTTGGATCCCATTCCTTTTCGCATCACGACCTGACCTCGCTTACCGAGAGCGCCTGCGCGGAAGACCTGAAGCAAAGCCGGGCTCTCCTCGAGGACCTCCTGGAGGATCGGGTCCCCCACCTCGCTTACCCGCGGGGACGACACAACGACATCGTTCGACGGGCCGCGGCGCGCGCCGGGTATGAGTACGCCTTCTCGTTGCCCGAGAAGCGCGAACCGGTGGGGCGCCACGCCGTCCCGCGTGCCGGCATCTATCCGGACGACGGCGTCGGCTCACTGCGCGCGAAGTCATCGTCACGCTATCTGTCTTTGCGCATGAACCCGGTCTATCCCTGGGCTCGGGCGATCGCCCGGAAGACGCGCGCGACCGCGAGTCGCTCTTCACACAAGAAGAACGTCGCGTAGCATCTTCGCGATGGCCGCCACCGCAGTAGAAGTACACAACGGCTTCAGGACGGGTCTCTTCCTGTTCGGAGTGATGGTGATCGCAGCCGGCGTCGGGGTGGCGGCAGCATGGGATGCCACACTCGGGGTCGCCGGTTGTCTCGCCCTGATCGCGGTACCGACCGCGGTCGTTCGGCCCCACCTCGTTCCCCACCTTCTGATGGTGTCCGTCTTCTCCGCATCACTCGAGGTCGGAGGAACGCTCACCATCGGGCGGGCGGTGGCACCGCTCGGACTGCTCGCCGTTGCCGTTTACGTCTTGCAGCATCCGGTCAAGTTCAAGCACTCCGGATTGTTGGTGGGGCTGGCGTGCGCGTACGGGATCCTCGCGTTCGCGAGTCTGTGGTGGTCGGTCGACACGTACGCAACGGTCGATGCTTTGATCACGCTCGGAGTGTCGATCGGATACGGCGCGACCTTCGCAATCCTGATCCGCAATGAACGCGACCTGCGCACGCTCCTGTGGGTGGCGGTGTGCAGTTCCGTGGGTCTTGCGATCCTATGGATCGCGGCGTATGCCAGCGGCGTCGACCGTCGCTTCAACGAAGCGGGCGACCCGAACTTCTTTGCCGCTCTACAGGTGGCCACGATCCCGCTCGTCCTGGTGCTGGCGTCGCAGTCGCGCAGCCAGATGCAGAAGCTCGGCCTCGGGATCGCCATCACGATCATGGCCGGATCGATCATCTCGACACTCTCGGTCGGCGGCGTCGTGACGATGGCCGTCGCCGGCCTCGTGATCTTTCTGTTACCGGCGAACAACATGTTCCGCTCCCGCTCACAGAAGGGGGCCTACCTCCTCGCCGCACTGGTGGGGTTGGGCCTGTTGTTCGGGATCGCACAGGAGGATTTCAACCGCCGGCTCGAGATGAAACTCGAGGCCGAAGACGTCGGAGACGCCCGGCGCGACCTGTGGAGCGCGGCGTTGAACGGTTACGAGCAACGACCGTGGACCGGCCTCGGCTACGGCGGCTTCTACGCGTCGAGTTTCCAGCTCCTGAGAACGACGCCGGGCGTCGACATCGAATCGCACTTGCGCTTCATCGACGTCGGCGAGTACGTGCACAACGCCTATATCGGGTCCTTGGCCGAGCTCGGCCCCCTCGGCCTGCTCGTCTTCACCGGGATGCTGCTTGCGGCCGTGCGGGCTTTGCGGCGAGCCGCGCGCAGGGCCGAACTATCCGGCGAGGAGTTCAAACGCAAGACCGCCAACGCCCTGCTGGTCAGTCTCATCGCCTTCTCCGTTTCGTCTTTCCTGCTGTCGACCGAGACGAGCCGCATGCTGTGGATGTTGCTGGGCCTGACCGTGGCCGTAGCGAAGATGACCGAGGTGCCCGAGGGGGCCGGAGCGCGCGCCTAGGACCGGCGTTGTTCCGCCCGGCTCGGCCCCCGTTCCTCCAGGCCCCCGGCCCAGGCAGCTCTCCAAGAGCCGACTGAAACCGACGGGGCACCCCGGCCCGGGGGTCAGACAAAGCGTCAGACAAAGCGTCAGACAAAGCGTCAGACAAAGCGTCAGACAAAGCGTCAGACAAAGCGTCAGACAAAGCGTCAGACAAA
>JALZCA010000086.1 GCA_030863285.1 Actinomycetota bacterium
CACGACCGACATGAGCGCGAAAACATCGCGGCCGAAAGAAGCAACGAAAACGATCGTTGACCTGCATTGATGTCGAGTGGGCGGTGACGGGTTCGAACCGCCGACCCCTGCGTTGTAAGCGCAGTGCTCTCCCGCTGAGCTAACCGCCCGTGAGGCGAAGCCACATTACCGCCGCGCTCATCTGGACCGTGCGTTGGAAACGAACAAGAAGGAGCTCGAGGTCAGCAAGCCTCGTATGGGAACGAGCGAAGCTCGGTCACGCGGCCGTCCTCCGTCGTTGCCTCCAGCCGACCGGTCTCGTTCGAGACGAGGATGTGATGCGCGTAGCCGTTGTGCTGATGACGGCGGGCGTTCGGATATTTCGCCTCGAGTTCGTCGATGCCGTCCGCGACTCGCAGGCGCTCCGACGTGTGGAAGGCGAGGCGCCCGTGCTGCTCGGAGTTGACCGAGCGACGCTTGATGATCGCGACCACCATCGTGTTGTCGAACCGGTTGAACGTCACGCGGAATTTGTTGGACCAGCGCGCGTCCTTCACGCGGATGCATTGGTAGTCGTGATGCGTGACGCGATCGGGTCGACCGAACCACTCCCTCGCCTGCTCGAACGTAGTGACGCCTCGCTTGAACGGGCCCGCGCGCCGAGTCGAAACGAGGTCCTCGAGGTCGGCCACCGCCGAACCAAGCGCGAGCTGGAAAAGGACGAGGGTGAGGACGAGGATCCGGCGCATGGGCGCTCCCTTCTTGAAGCCGAGCACTCGGCATTTCCGCTACCTCCCCAGAGGGGACCGACTCGGCCTTGCGTGTTTCCGGTGTAAATCGAACTCTTCCACGAAACTTGCCTAGGGGGCAATAGACGTGGAAGAGTTCGGCGGGCTCGGAGGCCGAGCGACGACCGGGTCAACCGCGCCCGGGACCTATGGAGCGGGCGCTAGGCTCTGCGGCATGTGCAGAAGCATCAAGACCCTCAGGGACTACGACCAGCCGGCATCCGAAGAGGAGATCGAAGCCGCGTCGCTGCAGTACGTGCGCAAGATCTCCGGCTTTCGCAAGCCGTCCAAGGTGAACCAGGAAGCGTTCGATCGGGCCGTCGACCAGGTCACCGCGGCGTCCAAAGAGCTGCTGCTGGCGCTGACGCCGACCGCCAAAGCCGGTCGCTAGAGCGCCGACGCCCTGACCCACTGGTCCGGGTGAAGGACTCCCCCGGGTAGCCCGCTGCCGGCGCGGCGCGGCGCGACCGGAGAGAGATGATCACCCCAGCGCGTCGCGAGCCCTGAACTGCGCATTTCGGGCTGCCCGGTTGACACCGCGCGTCCTGGAACGTGGAATGACGACCACTCGAACACAACGGGGGGTCGAAGTGCGACGGATAGCGACGATCGGCATCTGTCTCGCCTTCCTGTCGACGGCTTGCACCGGCGACGAAAGCGTTCGGCGCGACTCGTCGACGCCTGCGAAGGCTCCGGCCCCCGACCCCGGGGCCCCCGCTCGTCTAGCGCAAGCGCTGCGCGACGACTTCTCCGAGGCGACCGTCGACGCGGGACTCGAGGCCTTCGCCCGCGCCGGCATCGGGGTCTTCGACGACGACAGCGGCACGCTCGTTCAAGAGGTTGCGGGCGGTCCCTCCGCGTTCAGGTACACCGCGTATCAGATCCGCAACCTCTCCCTCGAAACGTCGGCCGGGGGCGGGTACCGAGGAAGCGATCTCGACGCGCTCGGGCTCCTGCAGCACGAGAAGCTCCCGACGGTCTCGCAGATGCTCGTCAACTACGCGACGAAGGTCGACACGTTTGGCGCCCAGTTGTCGGCGGAGCTGTTGGCAGACCAAGACCTAATGGCCCCGGAGAACGTCGTCTTCCCGAACATCGTCATCGCGATGTTCCTCGCCGACGTCTATCCACGCGAACCCGCGGAGGGTGAGACCGCGGACTCCGGGGAAGTCGTCCTGGCCGCGGGGTCGTCACCCCTCGTCGTCACCCAGGAGGAATTCCCCGACGAGCTTGATCCCCTGACGGACGAGGGATGGCGCGACGACGAGGAGGACACCGACCGCGGCGTCTGCGGAGCGGTGCAGGATTTCTTCAACAACGTCGGGGAGATCGCGTCGGGCGCAATCGGGCCGGTCGCGACCGGAACGCTGCGAAGGGCGCTCGGCAGAATCGTCGAGCGGATCCCCGGCCTTGCAGAGGTACGGCGCGCCAACGCAATCCTCACGACTCTCGTCCAAGCAGCGTCTGTCTTACGCACTTGGGAGATCGAGATGGAGGTCGTGCCCGAAGAAACAGCCCACTACTCGGTCGCCGGCGATGTCGTGACCGGATCCTTCACTGCCCACGTGACCGACGGCGGAGGCTTCGACCCGCCCGCGTGGCTCGATGCGTGCGCGGGACTCGTCGGGTTGGACCTCCCCGAGTCGGAGGACGCACCCGGCTCCGAGGTGACGTGGGTCAAGGAAGGGATCCCGCCGCACGCCGAGGTCGTGCACGAGGACGCGACCGTCCAGGAAACGAGCAAGGCCGTGCTCGACTTCGAGATGACCGAGGAAACCGAGGAGGACCACGCGTCGGGTGAGCTGCAAGAAGGCGAAATCCTCGTAACGGCAACTGTCAAGCGCAACGATACGCGCACGCTCAGCCCGACCATCGAAACCTTGCTCGCCGACGCCTCGGGAGAGGCGCGCGCCGTCGTCGAAGCCGCCGCTCCCGACCTCCTCGCAGAGCTGGCAGAGCTTCTCGATCCAACCGGGAGCGCAATGCTCCCGGTTGAGTATCACGCGCCCCAGTCCGCGACCATCGAATGGGAACGCGAGGGCGCGAGCTTCTCGGCCTACTCGTGCACCGGCCCCCGCGGCCCCTGGATGGGCACCCTCGTTCACACGGCCGGAGGAAGCTCGAGCTTCGAATTCGAGTTCCCCGAGGATTCGAATACCACCGACGTCACGATCAGCGTCGGAACGCCGGTGGGGACGCTGACCTTCTCCGGTACTGCAACGCTGACAGGGGACGCGATCGAGTTCACGGGCGACACCACCGTTCCCGGCGGCGGGGGCGGAGGAACCGCGGTCGCGCCGATCGAATACGGCCCGGTCGAGGAGTGTGAGTAGAGGCTAGGGTCGGTCGCTCTCCGGTTGCATGAACGGATAGCGATAGTCGGTGGGCGGGTTGAAGGTCGTCTTTATCGTGCGCGGGCTGACCCAACGGATCAGGTTCCACACCGAACCGGCCTTGTCATTGGTCCCCGACCGGCGTCCCCCACCGAACGGTTGTTGACCCACGACCGCCCCCGTCGGCTTGTCGTTGACGTAGAAGTTCCCCGCGGCAAACCGCAGACGCTCTTTTGCCTTCACGATCGCGTCCTCTTCGTTTGCAAAGACCGCTCCCGTCAAGCCGTACGGACTGGTGTTGTCGACGAGGTCGAGGGCATCTTCGTATTCGTTCTCCGGATACACGAACGCAGTGACGACCGGGCCGAACAATTCCTCGCGCATGAGGCGCGACTTGGGGTCTTCAGTCTCCACGACCGTCGGCGCGATGAAGTAACCGATCGAGTCGTCGGCGCGGCCCCCGACGACGACCTTCAGGTCCTTGCTCGACTTCGCCTCATCGAGGGCGTCCGAGTGCTTCGCGAAGGCGCGCTCATCGATGACCGCGCCCATGAAGTTGGAGAAGTCGGTGATGTCGCCCATCTCGATCTCTGCTACCTCTTCGACGATCCGCTCTCTTAGTGGTTGCCACAGGTTCGACGGGATGTAGAGCCGCGAGGGAGCAGAGCACTTCTGGCCCTGGTACTCGAACGCGCCGCGCAGGATCCCCGCGGCGAGAGCATCGACCGACGCCGAGCGGTGAGCGACGATGAAGTCCTTGCCGCCCGTCTCTCCAACGAGGCGGGGGAACTGGCGGTAATTCTCGATGTTCTCCCCAACCGTCTTGTTCATCCAGTTGAACGTGGGGGTCGACCCGGTGAAGTGAATGCCGGCGAGGTTCGGATCCGAGAGAGCGTGTTCGCCGATCTCGGGTCCGGGGCCGTGGACCATGTTGATCACACCATCGGGCAGTCCCGCCGCGCGCAGCAACTGCATGAGGTAGTGCGCGGAGAACGACTGCGTCAGCGACGGCTTCCACACGACCGTGTTGCCCATGAGCGCGGGCGCGGTCGGAAGGTTCCCGGCGATAGACGTGAAGTTGAACGGCGAGACCGCGAAGACGAATCCCTCGAGCGGACGATAGTCGACGTGGTTCCACATCCCGGGAGGCGAATACGGCTGCTCGGAATAGATGCGAGCCACGTACTCGACGTTGAAGCGCCAGAAGTCGATGAGCTCGCAAGCGGCGTCGATCTCCGCTTGATGAACCGTTTTCGACTGGCCCAGCATCGTCGACGCGTTGAGAACCGGTCGCCAAGGGCCTGCAAGGAGCTCGGCAGCGCGCAAAAAGATCGACGCTCGTTCCTCCCAGGCAAGAGCTGCCCAATCTTCGTGCGCATCCGCGGCCGCGGCGATCGCCTGCTCGACGTGCGATGCGTTCGACTGGTGGACATCGCCGAGGACGTGTTTGGTGTTGTGCGGCATGACGGTCTCGTAGATGTCGCCGCTCGTGACGTCGCGTCCCCCGATGACCATTGGGATCTCGACGCGTTCGTCCTGCATCGTTGCCAACTGCTTCTTGAGCGCTTCGCGTTCCGGGGATCCGGGAGCGTAGTCCTTGACCGGCTCGTTGTACGCGCTGGGAGGACGTGAGATCGAAAAGTCAGTGATGGCGCACCTCGCTTCGTTGCGGCTGCTTTGGTCTCAAGCCTAATGCCGCGCCACGCGAGGCCCCCGCCTTAGGAGGCGGGGGCCGGTTCAACCATCGATCTTGATCCAGGTGGCCTCCGCGACCGCGACGACGTCGCCGAAGCCCGAGTACAGGGCCGAACCGCTGAGCAACTTCCGGCCCTCGATCCCCCGTGCCCAAGAGGCCACGACGAGAGGCTCCTTGACGCGCACTGGGCGGTGGAGCTCGGCCGTCAAGGTCCCGAGCACCGCCGTCTCGCCTGCCCTCATGACCGGCCAGGCTGAGGGGCAATCGAGCGTGGCCCACACGAGCTCGTTCGGGACCATGTACCTCGAACCAACGACCTCGGGCATCGGCACCCATGCCGTCGCCATCAGGTCGCGGCCCTCCACGGGACCGGGCGTGAGACCCATCCCCTCGCCCATGCGACGGAGCGGACCGCACACGAAGCAGTTGGGAAACGGGTGCCAGGTGCGGTCGGCGGCAAGGCTGGCGCGCAGCGCCGGACCGAACCCGACGGGGTCGGGGGGCTCGGCCGGACGATCGCTGGGGCGCGCCCGGGCGAGCTCAATGTCGCCGTCCCACAGGCTCCAACCGTCCTCGTGGGCGGCGAGGGTCAACTCCCTGCCCAGTGGAACGGGCGCCATGAGTCGAACGCTTGCCGGGCCGTCGATGCGGCGCGCAACGAGTCCCGAGATGTAGCCGCCGTTGGCGGCTCCCGGCGGCCCCTCGTAGCGAGGCGGCACGACGATGGTCGTCGTCGCCTCGAGCGGACGAGCGATCGTTGCCTGCATCTCAATCTCCTCCTTCTGCACCTCGTTCTTCTGTGTCGAGACCATCGTCGTAGTGCCCAGCGGCTGCGACATCGGTAAGCCCTACCTACATCCCGAGCGCCCGCCGCGGACATCGGACGTAGGCAATGGAGTAGGTACCAATTGCGTGGATCTAGGTGCCCGCCACCGATGCCCGGCGACCCTCGCCGGACGATCATCGAATCGTCAGAGCGGTTCGGATGAGGAAGAGGAGAGGCAAATGTCGGTTTCGACCGAACAGATCGCTACCAGGACGGCCGGGGATTACGCGGACCAGTTGTTGCAGGCCGCGCTCGGGACGATCGAGGTGATGTCGATCTATCTGGGCG
>JALZCA010000108.1 GCA_030863285.1 Actinomycetota bacterium
ACCATCTAGTGGGCAAACCGCGGGGTGTCGGCCTACTCGCGGCGCCTCGGCGGTACCGCGCCGCCGACCTCTACGATCGACGGGGCCAGCGGGAAGCGCATCGAGGCCTTCGTTGTTGTCCTGCGAGTGGCCGCGTTCGGCCCATGACGAAACACACGACGCGAGGAAGATGTCAACGACCAAAGTCATCACCAGTCTGGCGATCGTCGCCGCGCTGCTGGCAGGTCCCGCAGCCGCTCAGTCACCCGATGCCGCCGAGGGGGACCGGGTCGTCTTTCGCGTCGGCATGGTCAACGACATCGACTCGCTCAACCCGTTCAAGGCTCTCGAGCTGCCTTCCTACGAAGTCATGAACCTGCAATACAACTTGCTCATCGAGTTCTCGCAAGAGGATCTCTCGCCGGTGCCGGGCATAGCGGAGTCATGGGAGTCGTCTGCCGATGGGCTGACCTGGACCTATCACCTGCGCGACGACGTCGTCTTCCACGACGGCGAGCCGCTTACGTCCGAGGACGTCAAGTTCACCTTCGACACCGTGCGGGAGAACCCGGGCGCAGCCGGAGCGTTCGTCGACTACGTGCAGCAGATCGACACGATCAAGACCCCCGACGATCACACCGTCGTCATGACCACGAAGGAACCGTCCGTGCAGATGCTGTCGATGTACGTGCCCATCCTGCCGGAGCACGTATGGGGCGACGTTTCGGCCGATGAGTTGAAATCCTTCCCGAACGAGCCATCGATCGGCACGGGACCGTTCCAGGCGGTCGAGTGGGATCGGGGCCAGTCCGTGCACCTCGTCAAGAGCGACACGTACTTCGGCGAGGAACCGGCGATCGACGACATCTACTTCCAGATCTACGACAACGACGACACGATGGTGCAGGCGTTGAAGCGCGGCGAGGTCGACTACATCTTCAACCCGCCCACCGATCTCTTCTTGTCGCTGCGCGGCGAACCGGGCATCGAAACGGTTGCATCGCCCGATCCGAGTTTCGTGGAGCTCGGCCTCAACGTGTACGAGCCGACGCCCGAGTCGATCGACCTGGGGGCTCCAAAGGAGTCACTGGGCAATCCCGCCCTTCTGGACGCCCGGGTCCGTCAGGCGATCAACTGGGCGGTGGACGAGCAGGAGATCGTCGACCGCGTCCTGCGCGGCCAGGCCGAGGCCGGTTCGACGTTGATACCGCCCAACTTCACGAAGTGGCGGCTCGAGCTCGAGGACGACGAGCTCATGGGATTCGACCTCGAACGCGCCCGGGACCTTCTTGCAGACGCCGGTTGGGAGGACACCGACGACAACGGGCTCGTCGACAAGAACGGACGCGACCTCGAATTGCGCTTGTTCGCGCGCTCCGAGGAGAACGCAACGGTGCGCGCGGCGGAGTTCATCGAGGGCTGGCTCGAGGAGATCGGGATCGGTGTCACGACCGAGGCCGTAAGCGACAACAAGCTCATCGAGGAGACCTACGCGACCGACTTCGACATGTTCATCTGGAGTTGGGGATCGGATCCCGATCCGGACTCGATTCTCTCCGTGCTGACCTGCGATCAGATCAACAACCTCTCGGACTCGTTTTGGTGCAACGAGGAATACGACCGCCTCTACGAGCTGCAGAAGACGCAGCTCGATCCCGACGAGCGGGCCGAGACCGTGCGAGAGATGCAGCGGATCGCCTACGAGCAGTCGCCGTACATCGTGCTCTACTACCGCACGCTGTTGGAGGCTTATCGCAGTGACCGTTTCACCGGCTGGGTGCGCCAGCCGGAGGGCACGGGCTCGTCGTTGTTCGCCTACGGCGCCTATACCTACCTCGAGCTCGAGCCCGCCGCGGGAGGTGCGGACGCGGCGGCGGGCGGGGGACCGACCGGGCTCCTGGTCGTCGGCGCGTTGCTCGTCGCCGGTATCGCGGTGTGGCTGGTGCTGCGACGCAGGGCATCACAAGACGAACGCGCGTGACACGTCCGCAGGAGTCGACCGTCCCGGCGCGCGATGCGCCGTTTGCCTGACTCTTCCGGTTCCTCCACCTTGACCGTCGCTAAGGACCGGGCCGACGATTACACGACGTGTAGTAACGGGGACGGATTGCGATGAGACGCTATGTCGCAGGAGCGTTGGTGATCGCGCTGGGTCTTACGGTCGGCGGTTTCTGGGTCGCGCAATCGGCGGGCGGCGCGCGCACGGTCACGCTTGCCGCACCCGAGTTCTCGCCGCGCGAGTACTCGACGCACAACAACAACGCGACGAGCGTGTGCAAGGATCCGGCGACGGGCGAGTCGGTGTTCGTGCAATCGCAGGTTGGCGGCGAGGTGCGCGGGGACATGGACAACGCGAAGGGCAGTTTCTTCGAGGAGGTTCGCCTGCCGAATCGCGCAACCGTGGAGAACCTTCGCTTGATCGTGAACGACGGCGACGCCGACACCGACGTGTTCGCCCTCCTCCTGCGCAGGCGCATCGAACACGGCATCTCGAACGCGGGAGGTCTCACGGTGATGGCCACGGCTCGGAGCTCGGACGGCGTCGTCAACACCATCCGACGCTTCAACGACTCTTCTATAAGCGCCCCACGGATTAACAACGCGGACTTCGAGTACTACGTCGAACTCGTCGACTGCGGTATCCCGGAGCCGTACGCGGTCCAGATCCTCTACAGCAAGTAGCGGCGCTAAGCGGGCCGCAGGGTCTCGGGCATCCTCAGCGTGAGGACGAAGGCGATCGCGGGCACGGCGGCGGTCACCGCGAAGGCCTCGACAAAACCGAAGTTCTTCGACGTCCATCCCGTGATCAGAGGCGCGAGGAAGAAGCCGATGTCGCCTAGGAACCTGAAGGCTCCGACCGCACGCCCGGAGTGTTCGGGCGGGACGAGATCGGACAGCATCGCCGCCGGCGGCACGCCGGCGAACCCGGAGAACATTGCGAGCGCCGCCAGTAGGAGCGTCAGCATTACGGGCGACGACGACGTCCCGAGCACCGCGGCGACGATCACGAGTCCCAAGAGCGACGGGAGCATTACGGCCTTGCGGCCGTGACGATCGGCGAGCGTGCCGGCGGGGAAGAGGACGAGGAACTCCGCCGCGACGCCCACCGCGAAGGTCGCTCCGATGGCGCCGGTCGACATGCCCAATTCGTCGGTCGCGAACAACGGGACGAGCGTGTTGAAGATCCCGGCGACGACCCACAGATAGGTCAGGCTGAGGAACAGCGTCGTCGGAAGGCCCGGGATCGCGAGCAACTCGCGCACTATCCCCGCGCTGGGACGAGGCGCCTCGGCCGTCGCTGCTTCGGTCTCGGCGGTCGTGGTCTCCTTCGCCTCGACGGCGGGCAGAACCGGCACCAGGCGGGCGTAGGTCACGATCCCGACGAGCAGCACGAGCGCGTAGCCGAACAGTGGAGCGCGCAGGCCGAACGAACTCGCGATCAGACCACCCGCGGCGCCTCCGGCGATCACCCCGACGTTGAACGCGCCGTAGAAGAAGCTCAGCGTCCGCGCAACCCGGTCCTCCGGGGCTGCCTTCAGGATGTAGCTGAACAACGAGGCGAAGATGATCGCGGAGCCGATCCCGGCCAAGCCCCACCCGATAAGCGCGACCGGAAAGTTGGGGGCCGCTCCGGTGACCACGCAGCACACGCCGAGGAAGGTCATCCCGACGATCGCCGTCCAGCGCTCGCCCCGACGGTCGACGATGCTTCCGCCGATGAGGTCGCCGAACAGGCGGGCGAAGCCGAAGGTGCCGAGGAACAGCCCGGCGCCGTCGTTGCCGACGCCGAACGAGCGAGCGAAGAGCGGCAGGACGGGGAAAACGAGCCCAAGTCCCGCCAGGAGCACGAAGACGATCACGATGATCGGCGCGACAAGGGGATCCTTGGCGATCGTGCGGAACGACACCTTCGCGTCGGGTGGGCGATCGGCTACCTGCGACATGCGCCAGAGCCTAGTTGCGCGCGTCGCTTCAGTGGGTCGGGCGCGTGGAGCGTTCGTCGCGCGCCAACGCGACCGGGGAGACGAAGTCGCGTAAGAGCTCGCGCCGCCACCACGCGCCGGTCTCGCGCCGCTCGCCCGGCGTGGCGAAGTTGTAGCGATACAGGCGGGCGCGGACGAAGCGCGGCGGTTCGTCTGGGAAGGGGTTGTGTCGCAGGAGCTTGATCGTCGGC